>NZ_JBCPXV010000044.1:0-25090 GCF_039581225.1 Ornithinibacillus proteolyticus
TTGCCTTCAAGCCCTCCGCACATTCCCTCACGAGCATGCACTGCCTGTCAGCTATACACTTCCGCCACTACGGCGTGTTTGGGACTTTCACCCTTAAGTTCGGAGCGCTGCCAAGCGCACAAAAGACCTCGCTTCCTACCGAAGCGAGGTCTAACAAACAAGCATGGCGATTATTTAAACCAACCCTTTTCCTTAAAACGAGAGATAGCTTCGATCCGATTGCTAGCCTCCAATTTGTCTAGGATTACCGATACATAATTCCGCACTGTTCCTTTGGTAAGGAAGAGCTGGTTTGCTATTTCTTCTGTGTTCTTTCCTTCCGCAATCAAATGAATAACCTGCTCTTCCCGGTCGGAAAGTGGGTTTTGCTCTTTATTGAATGCTATATCGATTAATTCAGGTGCATAGATTTTTCTTCCTTCCATAATGATGCGGATTGAATTTGCCAATTCTTCACTTGGACTGTCTTTTAATAAATATCCACTTACATTGGCATCCCTTGCACGTTCAAAATAACCTGCTCTAGCAAATGTTGTTAATATAATGATTTTACATGCCTCATTTTTTAATTCTTCGGCTACATCTAAGCCACTCTTTAAAGGCATTTCAATGTCCATTATACAAATATCCGGTTGATGGAGCTTAACCATTTCTAAGGCTTCGACGCCATCTTGGGCTTTTCCGACAACCTCCATATCATCCTCTAAATCTAGCAATGAACCAAGTGCCCCGAGTAGCATCCGTTGGTCCTCTGCAATCACAATTCGAATCATGACAACCTCTCCTCTGGTAATGGTTGAACAACATTTGGAACGCTTATCGAAAGCAGGGTACCATTCCCACTTTCCATATGTAAAATTCCGTTAACAAAGTCTAAACGTTCTCTCATACCACGTAGCCCATTACCTTTTTTATCTGTAATCTCTCCGATCCCGACACCATCATCTTGTACTTGGATACAAATCTCACTCGGTGTTTGTTGAATGGCAATTCGACAGGATGTAGCCTTGCTATGCTTTATGATATTGGTTACAGCTTCCTTTAGGCACATACTGAGTACTCCTTCTACAAATAATGGCGTATGCACAAGCTTCGGGTCACCTTCTAACACGTATTCCATTTCCGCAGCCTCCAGCACCTGTTGAACATGAATTACTTCATCCTCTAATCTTGTCGTACGCATATCGGAAACCATTTCCCGTACTTCCTTTAATGCTGTTCTTGCTGTTTGATGAATATCAAGAATCTCTTTTTGGACCCTTTCTGGATGCTTTTGAAGTAATCTTGCAGCTAAATCACTTTTCAATCCAATTAAAGATAGCTTTTGTCCCAATGTATCATGCAAATCCCGAGCGATGCGTTGCCTTTCTTCTAAAATCATTAATTGGGAGATTCGATTATTGGCATCCTCTAATTGGTCCTCCAGTTTTTCTCGATTTATACGGTAGAATATATTAACAGGAATTAGTATTACCCCAATAACACTAATTACGATGAATGGTAATTGAGAAAAGAAGATTTGGCTTTGCGTAAAGAAACCAAGAGTAGTTGCAGAAATAGTGGTAACTAAATTAACGACATATAATGTAATAAATCCTGCCTTACTTTGGATATTTCCCATATAGAAGGCAAGAAAAAGAGAAAAATATACAAATCCAAAGTAAATCGTCATTCCAATGCTAATTGCTATTTCTATTCCAACAGACAAATAAACCGTCCAGCCTTTTTTGATAAACGATAATCGATATGCGGTAAAAAACAATACAACCATCAAAATGCCAACTAATATTTCGATTGGCGTAAAGTAACGAATAATGAAATAGAAGGGTAAAATACAAAATACAATCCACAAATAAATGCTAAGTCCTGTATTCTTGTAGATAATTTGATACCATTTTTGCATTTGATACCCTCCTAAGTTCTATTTCTCCTGAGTATAGCAGATAACCAGTCATACAAAAACCCTTTCATCGATAATAAAAGGGCTTTTGGATTCACTATTTATCTTCTATACTAGCTCTTCTCGTCGATAACTGCAGGTCGTTCTTTTGCGCTTTCACTTGATCCTTTATTTCCTTAAAACTGACAAAGGTTTTACTAGCTTCATCATACAATCGGAAATGAATCGATTTTAAGCTTGTTGCTAAAGTGATTGTTGTCGCCTTTTGCAATGGTGGTGTGGATTCATGTGCCTTTTCTAGGTTATAATTTGGCACTCTTGGGCTTAAGTGGTGTACATGATGATACCCAATACTACCTGTTAACCATTCGATAATCTTAGGAAGCTTGTAATAAGAGCTCCCATCAACAGCAGCCTTCACATAATCCCATTCCTCTTCATTCTCAAAGTAGGAATCCTCGAACTGATGTTGAACATAAAACAACCAAATGCCTGCCGCACCTGCAATAAATAAAATAGGGACTTGAATAATTAAAAATGCCTGCCAGCCTATCGCCCAAATCAAAAGGGCATAAATAGCTGCAATGAATAAATTGATTAAATACGTATTGAACCGCTCTTTTCGCTTTGCCCCTTTACGATTAAATCGATTCGAGATTAAAAATAAATAAAGAGGACCTAGCCCGAACATGACGATTGGATTTCGGTAAAGACGATAAACTATCCTTTTCCATGTAGAGGCTTCTACATACTCATCAACCGTCATTACCCAGACATCACCGATTCCGCGTTTGTCTAAATTGCTGCTTGTAGCATGATGGATAGAATGACTCCATTTCCACTTTTCAAATGCAAAATGGGTGATAATTCCCGTAATCGTACCAACAATTCGATTGGCCTTTTTATTTTTGAAAAAGGACATATGGGTACAGTCATGGAAAATAATAAACGTTCGCACAACAAAACCTGCAGCGATAATGGATAGAGCTATCGTTAACCAAATCGATATGGAAAGGCTTTGATAGGCGAGAAACCAAAGGAGAATAAACGGAATGATTGTATTCAAGATCTGAATGATACTGGCTTTAGTATTAGACTTGGCATATGGTGTTACACTTTTTCTTAATTGTGACTGCTTTTCTTTACTCATCGTGTTCCCCCTATTTGATTCATAGATTATCTTTAATCTTAATCGGAAAGGTTGTCCATTTTAAGTCACATTCGTCAGTTTTTTTATATGACAAATGTCATATTGGGAATCGCGATGTTTTTTTGTAAAACGCTCAGAGTATTGGTCTACATGATAAAAGGTGATGATTTTCATCACCACCATAAAAAAATTCTCTATTATTTTTCATCCACATTAGATAGGTGTAACGGTGGAGGGACAAGCCATCCTTTATCTTTATTCAAACGAAGAATCTTTGTACCTAAAGCTGCCTTTTGATTATGAATTGTACCAAAAAGTGTTGCTATATCCTCACGAACTGATTGTCCAATCATTTCACTAGCCGCTATTAACCCTGCAGCAACATCAGCTGACATTTTAGCAGCAATTTCGTTATCCATAAAACGTGCACCAGTTGGAATGGACTCCAAGTCCGCTTTTGGACGTTCAGGTGGGGTAGGCGGTAAACCAATTCCATTATTTTTTAGCAGCATTTCAATATCGGACACTTCCTGTTTTCCGAGATCAATGGCTTCTTGTATTAATTTCTTTAAATCTTCGTCCCCTGCGTGATTTAGCAAGGTTTGGTACGCTGCAATCATAGCTTTTCCAGCAGCAACAGCTGTCCAAGCTCCAAATACCTCACCATAATGCATCGGTTCATCTTGTGGATTTCCACTTAGGATTCCCATTGCCATCCTCCTTATAAAGTTCATTCATTGTGCCACCTTTCTAATTCGCACATCCTTAGAATGTCTATTTCAAGGAAAATAAAACATAATCTATCTATTTTCTTTACACGGTGTACCCAATGTGGATAATGAATAATATTGGTTTACATACAACAGTTATTAGTATAATGAATATAACAACCACGTACTGGAGGGGGAATCGTGAACATCGAAACGATTTTGAGGAATTTAGCCATTAGGGAACCTGGAATCATGGGCAGTGAGAATTTCAAGCAATCTGCCGTTCTTATACCACTTGTTGAAATAGAAGGGGAAGCACATATCTTATTTGAGGTCCGTTCTATGCAATTAAGGAGTCAGCCCGGAGATATTTGCTTTCCTGGCGGGAGGATGGATTCAGAAGATGCAACCCCGAAGGACTGTGCAATTCGGGAAACTTCTGAAGAACTAGGAATCCATCCTGATCAAATAACAGACGTGACACCAATTGACTATGTCGTAGCGGATATGGGGAGAATCATCTATCCATATGTTGGGAGAATTGCGAACATAAACCAGATCACACCGAATGAGTCTGAAGTTGGCGAAGTATTCTATGTTCCAATCTCATACCTCAAACAAACAAAACCGGAATCATATAAAGTTAACGTAGAAGTGATTCCAGAAGAGAACTTCCCCTTTGACCTAATTGTAGGTGGCGAAAAATACAACTGGCAGACACGCCATTTTGAAGAACTATTTTATCGCTATCAAGATAAAGTTATCTGGGGACTAACAGCAAAGATACTCAATCATTTTTTATATGTAGCGGACTGTCGTGAGGATTAATGTTATATGGGAAAAGTGAAAGATTTGAATATAGTAGCAGTGAGAGGGCTGATTGAGTTAGTGAGGGCGAGGCACTGAGGGTACAGTGTTAGAGATTTTTGGTTGGTATATGCGAGGCTACTGTGTTCTTTTGCTTGTAGCATTGATAAAGAGCACGACGGTCGCTTCTCTGTTACCTTTTCATGCTCGGATCTCCCATAAAGGGCATGGACAGCTCCCCTCTGTTACCTTTTCATGCGGGAATCTTTCTTTAAGGGCACAGATAACCTTCCTCTGTTACCTTTTCATGCGAGAATCTCTCTTTAAGGGCATCGATAGCTCCTCTCTGTTACCTTTTCATACGGGAATCTCTCTTTAAGGGCACAGATAGCTCTTCTCTGTTACCTTTTCATGCGAGAATCTCTCTTTAAGGGCATCGATAGCTCCTCTCTGTTACCTTTTCATACGGGAATCTCTCTTTAAGGGCACAGATAGCTCTTCTCTGTTACCTTTTCATACGAGAATCTCCCTTTAAGGGCACAGATAGCTCTTCTCTGTTACCTTTTCATACGGGAATCTCTCTTTAAGGGCACAGATAACCTTCCTCTGTTACCTTTTCATGCGAAAATCTCTCTTTAAGGGCATCGATAGCTCTCCTCTGTTACCTTTTCATGAGAGAATCTCTCTTTAAGGGCATCGATAGCTCTCCTCTGTTACCATAACCTCAACAAGCAAGAATCGTTGAATAACGTTAAAGTAAAAACCCCCAAGCCAAGGCCGGGGGGGCTAATGTAATGACTATTTTATTCCCAGTTTATCGTAACTGGGGCAATTTCATCGATTACTTCTTTATAGGTATCTCGTTCTTCTTTTCTCATCCATAGGTGAACTATTCCATAATCGGTGCTTGTTCGAATTAGTCGGCCAATTCCTTGGCGTAATCGCAATAGCATATAAGGCGCATCTACTTCTCGTTCTGGGTCGATTGCATGTTTCCGTTTTGCTTTAAACACTGGATCTTTTGGCGGGAATGGTAAGGAAGAGATAATAACCTGTGTTAATGCCTCGCCCGGAATATCTAAGCCTTCCCATAAATGATACGCACATAGCACGGATTCTGGATTTTCTTGGAATCTTCGTACGGTCTCACTTATTTCTTGATCGCCTTCGAAATAAATAGGTTGCACCCATGATTTCTGGTTCGACCATATGCGGAAATCATCCATTTCTTCTACGGTTGAAAATAAGAGAAGTGTACTTCCATTATTTTGCTCCATTTGCTTTTGTATAGTGAGCCATTTATCTTCTTTTGTATTCTCCATATAGGCATTCATCTTCATTTGCTGTTCATAATCAAATGGTGAATCAACAGAAAACGAATCATACGTATCTATTCCTAAACTGTTTGCCAGATAGGAGAAATCTCCACCTTGAGAAAGGGTGGCAGATGAAAAGACAAATGGAATGCCCTTGGAAAATACTTCCTTTTTCAACACATCTTCTACCAATCTAGGCATCATGACTAATGTTGTCGTATCACGTGTTTCTTCCAACCAGAAGATACCCTCATCTTCTTTTAAGAAAATGGATAAACCATAATGATAGAACTCCAAGTATTCTTCAATAATCTTTAGATGGTAGCCATCTATCGTAAACATCTCCGAATCAAATACTAGCTGATCGAGAAGTTTTTCCACTTTTTCAAATAAGCTAGAAGCGATAGCTAGCATACGATCTGATAATTCAATTTCTTTCCGGTTAGAGCCTACTACATCTATTGCCACACTACCTAGCAGATCAAACCAATCCTCATGTAAGGTTAGGATATCTTCAATCAAATAAAGCGATTCCTCACGAACGTCCTGGCCCATGTATCCTGTAAGAACATTATGTAATGTTTCCGAATGAAAACGATACGTTAATCCCTTTTGCGCAGCAAATTCTAATAGATGTCCTTCGTCAAAGATAACCGCACTTGCCTCTGGTAGTAATGGAATCTGACCTTCACGCTTACGAGATTCCTTCGTCCAAACATGCTCCATATAAAAATCATGGGAACAGATGATTAAATCCTTGGCATGACGATAATATTCCCTGTTTAATGTTTGCCCACTGCGATGTCTTAGTTCACAGGTAGAACATTGCTGCAGAGGATCCCATGCAATTTTCTCCCATGTTTCATCCGAAACCCACGGATATTCTTTCCTGTCTCCATATCGTTCAAAAATCTTCTTAGCAGAACTATAATCATAAACAAAGTCCGGAATTTCATCATGTACTCTTATGATATCCTCGTTATCTGTAATTTCCGCAACCCGGTCCAGCTTTCGTGCACAAACATAATTCTCTCTCGCCTTAGCAAGCCTGACATCAACTTCAATCCCAAGTGCCTTTTCTAGTTTCTCTATATCTCCACCTTGTTTGACAAGCTGTTCAATAAGAGTTTCATCAGCACAGGAGATAATTGCTGGCTTGCCTATATAACGTGCATAGCATATTGCATAAATCAAATAAACAAACGTCTTTCCTGTACCAACTCCTGCCTCCGCAAAGATTGTTCGTTTATTCTTAAAAGCTTGCTCCAATTGAAAAGCCATATAGATTTGTTCATCACGTAATTCGTATCCTTGTTCCGGTAAAATATCATAGAAAACATCTCCAACATAATCACCTAGTCGGTCAAAGAAGTTTTCCGTCTTCGATACGGTAAATGGTAAGGCATTTATTTTCGTCATTGTTTATTCCCTCTTTACGATTTATCATGAATCATATTGTACCATGTAGTAGAGAAGTATTCGTATTTAAAAGATTTTCCATCAAAAAAGTTGCTTACATTTTGTTTTTTAGCAATTTTAGTTTATCATTAAGATATATCTTTTTGCATCGGAGGAATCATATGAACCTAAGCATAGAAACACTAATTTTTCTATTTTCCGCTATGTTAATCATCGGTGTTCTAGCCACCAAATTCTCTTCTCGACTCGGTCTACCTGCACTTATTCTGTTTTTATTAGCCGGAATGCTTATGAATGGCTATATTTATTTTGATGATGTTAAATTAACCCAATTAATTGGAATTATGGCATTAATCGTCATCCTATTTGATGGTGGTACGCAAACCAAGTGGACCAGCATCAGACCAATTATTGGACCAGCTGGTGTTTTAGCAACGCTAGGCGTGCTATTAACAACGGTTATTACTGGTTTAGCCGCTATGTATATCTTTAACCTCTCGTTATTAGAAGGGATGCTCTTTGGAGCAATTGTTGGTTCCACAGATGCCGCTGCAGTATTCTCCGTATTAGGAAACACGAATTTCAAAAAGCGACTCACTGCTACACTAGAAGCAGAATCAGGGTCAAATGATCCAATGGCAGTATTTTTAACAGTAGCACTAATTGAATTGATTCAATCACCAGATGCTTCTATTTGGATGGCGATTGGTAGCTTCTTCCTTCAAATGGGATTAGGATTATTGCTCGGTTTACTCTTTGGTAAAATAACAGTTGCTATCATCAATAATATTAAATTAGATACATCGGGACTCTATCCTGTTCTAGCAATGGGTGCTGCAATCTTCACCTATGCCTTCACCGATTTTGTAGGTGGAAGTGGACTACTAGCGGTTTATGTCATGGCTGTATTTGTGGGCAATAGTGATCTAACCTATCGCTTTACCATTACCCGCTTTAATGAAGGTTTCGCCTGGATGATGCAGATTGTAATGTTTATCCTACTAGGTCTATTAGTTTTCCCAAGCCATCTTGTCGATGTCATCTGGCAAGGAATTCTATTAGCGATAATCTTAATGTTTATTGCCCGTCCTGTTGCGATCTTTATCAGTATGATGTTCATGAAATATAATCTAAAAGAAAAAGTTTTTATATCATGGGCAGGGTTAAAGGGAGCCGTACCGATTGTTCTTGGTACCTACCCAATTATTGCTGGGGTAGAAAATAGTGAATTGATTTTCAATGCGGTGTTCTTCGTTGTCTTCTTCTCCGCTCTCGTCCAAGGGGGATCTTTACCTTGGCTCGCTAAAAAGCTAGGACTGGATAATGACCAAGATGAAACAGCACCAAGTATTGAATTAATCAATCTTGGAACGACAGAGTCTGAGATAATGAAAATGACTATTGTAAAAGGAAGTCCTGCCAATGGGCTCTCCCTTAATACGCTGGATTTACCTAAGGATACATTAATTATTGGTGTAACCCGGAACAACAAGCTCATCACACCGACAGGAGAAACGGTAATTCAAAAAGGTGACACCGTGTATGTATTAAGTGATAAAGAGAGTAGACCAAAAGCAAAAGAAGCATTAGTAGGAAAGTAGTAATGAACAGCATGTAATAGTCTAGAATAAATTTAAAAACCGATTAGCTCCCTCCCCAGAAAGCTAATCGGTTTTTTCGTTCTATATAAAACAAAACCCTTTTATCGTCAGTAATCAAGCTGCCCCAAGATTACCGTTATCATGGAATTGACTATCAACTCGGTAGCCAATCCATCTGCCCCTTTTTCTTTTGTAAAACTATTTCGTCACCGTTTCTGCCTCTAGCATGGAACCGTATTTCGCAAAATTTTCATGCCATGAAAATGCCTTTTCCAGCACATGTGGGGTCTGCCCACCCCGTTCTAGTGCTTCTTCATAATATTTCCACAGCTGCGGTCGGTATGTTGGATGTGCACAATTTTCGATGATCAAAGGTACTCGCTCACGTGGTGCAAGCCCTCGTAAATCTGCATAACCTTGCTCTGTCACTACCACATCCACATCATGTTCGGTATGGTCCACGTGAGATACAAATGGAACGATACTGGAAATAGCTCCGTCTTTTGCTATCGATTTCGTAACAAAGATAGCTAGCCTTGCATTACGAGCAAAGTCACCAGAGCCACCAATTCCATTCATCATCCTTGTACCAGACACATGTGTCGAGTTCACATTTCCATAAATATCAAACTCTAACGCCGTATTAATCGAAATTAGTCCGAGTCGTCTAATAATTTCAGGATGATTGGAAATCTCCTGTGGACGCATGATTAACTTATCACGGTATTTCTCAAAATCACGATAGACTTGATTCATCTTTTCCTCTGATAATGTGATAGAGCAGCAAGATGCCACATCCACTTTCCCTGCATCCATTAAATCGAATACCGCATCCTGTAATACTTCCGAGTACACTTCTAAGTTTGTAAACTCGGATTCTATCATGCCATGTAATACAGCATTAGCGACAGAACCTATCCCCGATTGCAATGGTGCTAGTTTTTCCGTTAACCGGCCTTCCGCAATCTCTTTGCGAAGAAAATCTAGTAAGTGATTAGCCATGATTTGTGTTTCTTCATCTGGTGGCACTATCGTCGATGGTGAATCTACTTGATTGGTAAAGACGATCCCTTTAATCTTACTTTCGTCTACAGGTATTCCCAGTGTTCCAATTCGATCATTTGCCTTGGTTAATGGAATTGGATCACGTTCCCCTTGTTTACCCGGGCTATATACATCATGTAGACCTTCTAATAATTCAGATTGCGCCAGATTTATCTCCACAATAATGGATTCTGCATTTTCAGCAAAAGCCACCGAATTACCGATTGAAGTTGTCGGAATGAGCATGCCATCTTCCGTAATGGAAATGGCTTCTAAAATCGCATAATCAACTCGTTCCAACACATTTGCTCGAAGTAATTCTGCTGTATGTGATAAATGATGATCAACAAACAAATGCTCCCCAGCATTTATCTTTTTCCTCATGGTTGGATCTGCTTGGAAAGGTAGACGCTTATGAATAATGCCAACCTCAGCAAACATCTTATCTACATCAGACCCAAGTGAAGCCCCAGTAAATACATTAACCTTAAACTTCTCTCCCGCTTCAGCACGTTTCACTAATGCCATTGGTACCGCTTTTACATCCCCGGCACGAGTAAATCCACTTAACCCTAATGTCATACCATCTTGTATCCAGGATGCCGCTTCTTCTGCAGAGACTACACGGTCAAGTAAGCGAGGATTCTTTATTCGATTTTGAAAAACTTCCATATCCAATCCCCCATAAAAGCGTTTTCAATTAGTTTAACGCATCATATTCTGAATTTGGGGAATTTTGATGGAATGACTGGATTTTTGTTTAACCTAGAATAAACGAAAACTAAAACAGAAGATTTTAAAATCCCAACATTTTCCTGAAATGACTAGAATAGGATTGGCTAACTGGAATACTTTCCCCATTTACCATTTCTAATAAAAAGGTAGAATGTGTATCAGGAAAGATTTCCTTGATATAATGGACATTCACAATATAAGAGCGATGACAGCGAATAAACACATCCCGTGGTAGATTATATTCAAACTCTTGTAATGTATTTTTATGTGTCCCACACATTTCCTTCGCATAGACATGTGTTTTTCTTTCTTTTACTTCTAAATAATATACATCATGAAATGGGATAGGCTTCCATCCATCATTGGTCTTTAACGTAATGACCGATTTGCCATCTGTGTAGGTTGGGAAGATTGCTAATATACAGCCTGCAATCTTCCCATCCTCATGGAAAGGAACCGCCATACCATGATAAGGCACCCCAAACACATTACGATCAATAAATTCAGATACCTTTTGATTGGTCATTAATGCCTTATGTGCAATGCTCCCTTCTTTCACCGGATCACCAGGACTGATTTTAAGGTCTATCCGCTTACTAGGTCGATAATAAACATATTCCTTTCCATTAGAAACTGCAATCGATATTTCATCTGAAAATAGTTCACCAATAATATCTAAAATCTCCATATTTAATCTCCCACCTTATATTCACACGTTCCTGTTGGATAAAGATAGAATAACGGTTATTCTAACTTGGTTTACATCCATAAACTCTCTGTTAGTCAGACGCAACCAAATGCACTTTATTAGGAAGGAATAATACTATCCTGCTTGTGGTAAGCCTGACATCATTTAATTCGATTTTTCTATTAATGTTAAGCTAAAATCGCCTACTGCACCTTCTTCATACAAGTTGGTAACAGATGTAGCATAATGTAGAATTTCAGCATGAAATTCTACGTCTTCTACTTTGACTAGGAAGTCATTTTTATATAATTCAACAGTTACATCATGATAATCCTTATGGGCCACTTTGAACGCTAGTTTTAATTGATATCGACTTTGTCCACCTACTTCTACTTTTGATAATTCCGCTTCTTCTGCAATAATCGTTAACTTATTTAAGGCTACTGTTTTTCCCATTTTGCTCACCCTTCGTCATTTATTCTGAAATGTTTTTGGCATCACAACCGCTATCACTTCACCCTTAGCACAGCATGTATCATTCGCAAATACTTCGATAGACACCTTCCACTTCTTTGGATGAATCTCTTCGGTCACACCAATTGCCTTTAATGGTACACCATGTGGGGTAGGCTTTACAAAGTCTACCTTAAGCGATGCGGTAACAAACCTAGGTGGTTCAGGAGCCTTATTTCCTGGTTCATAACCGTTTTTACGATGTAATGCTAAGGAGGCAGAACCTGTTCCATGGCAATCAATAAGAGAAGCGATAAGCCATCCATAGACAAATCCAGGAACAGCTGTCTGCTCTTGACGAGGGACATAGTAGGTAACCGTCCTATCTCCATCCCATCCTGTTCGTAAATGAAGCCCCTGTTCATTTAATCGGCCACATCCGTAACACCATGAATAGTCTTCTGCATATTCATCTTGAATTGCATGTACCACTTTTTCTCCCATTTTATCGCTCCTTTTTGAATATCTTGTCCCTTTTGTTCATATATTGATTCCAGAGATGACAACAATTCTATTTGCCTTTATAATATATGTATTAACGTTGTGAATACAATTTTAAAAATTTTAAATAGAAAGGTGAGAGTATGGGAAAGAGAATTTTTTACTTCCTACTAACTAACGTACTTGTTTTATTAACTATTGGTATTATCTTTAGTATTTTACCTATCGGAAATTATATTGGTAATGATGGGCAAATCCAATTTGGTACCCTCCTCATTTTCAGTGCTGTGATTGGTTTCACTGGATCATTTATCTCACTTGGCATGTCCCGCTGGATGGCTAAGAAAATGATGGGTGTAAAGGTTATTGATCCTAATGGACCGATGAACGAATATGAAAGAGCTGTCGTGGAGAAAGTCCATCGCTTATCCAGAGCTGCTGGATTAATGCATATGCCTGAGGTTGGAATCTATCATTCTCCTGAGGTTAACGCTTTTGCAACTGGGCCATCCAAAAAACGTTCATTAGTTGCCGTTTCAACTGGTTTATTACAAGAAATGGATGATGATGCAGTTGAAGGTGTTATCGCTCATGAGGTTGCACATATCGCAAATGGCGATATGGTAACTATGACATTACTACAAGGAATCGTGAATACATTTGTCGTATTCCTATCCCGAATCGTTGCATTTGCTGTTTCTCGCTTTGTTAAGGAAGAGCTTGCACCGATTGTGCATTTCATCGCGATTATCGTATTCCAAATTGCCTTCTCAATCCTAGGAAGTATTGTCGTATTTGCGTACTCAAGACATCGCGAATACCACGCAGACCGTGGTGGAGCTGATTTAGCTGGTAAGGATAAAATGCGCCATGCGCTTGAAAGCCTAAAAGCATACACTAGCCGTATTAAAGGTGAAGACGATACATCCATTGCAACATTAAAAATTAATAACAAACGCAAATCATCCATATTTTCTACACATCCTGATTTAGATGAGCGTATTAAGCGTTTAGCATAAGCCAATAAATATAACAAGCCATCCAGTACCTTTATAAAACAGTGCGGGATGGCTTGTTTATATGACTTTAACGCTAGTCATTCCTTTTTATAACCTTCTAGTTTGAACCATTTATTATTCCTATTTCATTACTACAACTTGTAAATATTAACTTTTACCACTATTTCTTACACCTATATCAGTCAACTATCATATATTTAACCTATAAGAGGTGAATAAATATGTATTATCATACGAACTACCAAAATCGTGGTACGATTCCGACAAGACAAACTGAAAACAAAGTAAAGGTCGTCGGAGAAGGTAGTGTTTTTGCTACACCAGATCATGCAACTATCTTACTTGGTGTCATTACGGAGGATGAGCAGCTACAAGAAGCACAGCAAGCCAATGCGCAAAGGACAACCAATGTCATTAACGCTCTCTTAAATGCTGGGATTTCTCGGGAAAACATTCAAACATCTGATTTTCGAGTAGACATTCAATATGACTACCAAGACGGTACACAAGTATTTCGAGGCTACCGCGTGAGTAATTTGCTTACCATAAAAATAGAACATATAGAAAGAGTAGGGGAAATAGTCGATATAGCCATGGAAAATGGTACGAATACGGTACGAAATATAGCGCTACGTGTTGGCAATGAGCAACGTTATTATCAACAAGCACTGGCAAACGCCATTCGAAATGCTCAAGAAAAGGCTGCCACAATCGCAGAGACGCTCGGTGTGGCCATCCCTCAAACCCCTACCCAATTAAAAGAACTAACTAGCCAAGCACCAGAAACTCCTCGTCCATATGTACTGGGCGTTGCAACGGATAGTGCCGTGACAACCCCAATTGAAGCAGGCCAAAATCAAATTACAGCATTCGTCGAGGCAACCTTTCATTACTAAAAAATCTCTCATTCTGCTTTTTTATTGCAGTCAATTCCAGCTCAAAAAATCAAGAGGGAACATTTCCCTCTTGATTAATCCATATCTTCTCTATGATGTTCTAAGTAAAATTTATCCTTATTATCCTCAAAAGGAAACAGTTTTAATTCTTTCGCTTTATCAGCATGTTCTTCGAAAATTTCATTTAAGATATCCTGTGGGTTCTTACCTTCCGTTTCGATACCTAGCTTTTCTGCCGTGTCATAAATTTTAGCCTCATGGATTTCCATGACAATCTCATGATGCTTTTTCCCATCCGTGTCAATATGGTAAGCCTCTGCTTCCTTTTCTAGAATAACTGTCTTCACTTCCTTTAGTAGCTCCTCTGTCTCTTTCCCATCCATATCGATTCCTAATTCTTCTGCCTTTTGCTTAAGCTTTACATCCATGACTTCTTGGGCAATTGCTTCCGGCTCCTTCCCTTCTGTTTCAATACCTAGCGCTTCTGCCTCGTTTATTACCTTCGTATGATGGATTTCTCTTGCAAGTTCTTTTATGTCCTTGCCTTCTATTTCGATACCTAGTTCCTCAGCTTTTTTTAATAGCTTTGCTTCTTTTACTTCCTTTGCCAATGCATGGAGATCTTTTCCTTCTGTTTCAATCCCTAATTCCTTCGCCTTATATTTAATCCAGGCTTCCTGTTGAATTCCGTGTCGAAATTCCTCTTTCTCTTTTTCCTCTCCATCCTTTTGGAAAAAGTCAAACCAAGCTTCCTCTTGTTTTTCAGCGAACACATTAGAAAGCTGCCAGGATCCAGCAACGATAATAGCCGCTAATAATAGGAATAGCTTATTCTTCATCTATGATCTTCCTTTCGTTCTGATTGATATTTCCACCATTTCATTCGTTACTATTTCCAAATAATGAAAATTCATGAATAAATGTTGGGAAATTTTTACTATATTTTTTTAAAGTCTTTATGATTTCTACTAGTCTAACAAGCATTTCTTTGATACTCTTAAAAGTGGAAAGCGTTTCCGGATAAAAAATATCCCAAAATACTAGCATTCTGATTTCTAGCAGGGGATGGGGGTAAAAGATATGAGAAATTTAGTAATACTAGGCGGTGGCTATGGAGGGATTAAGGTTGCATTAGGTTTACTGGATAAAGGCTTACCAGAAGACGTAAATCTAACCATAGTAGATCGCAATCCATACCAATCATTAAAGACAGAATTTTATACGATTGTTGCCGGTACCGTTGCCGATCGCGAAGTACGAGTAGACTTTCCAAAGAATGACCGAATCCAGTATGTGTTTGCAGAAGTAGAAAAGATTGATGCAGAACATCAGCAAATCGTTTTTCGAGATCGTAGTGAAGTAATTTCATATGATTATTTAGTTGTCGCACTGGGATGTGAAGATAATTATCACGGTATTGAAGGGGCAGATATTTATACAGAAAGTGTACAATCTTTTGCTGGATCACGAAGAGCGGGTCTTGCAGTAGGAAACCTAAAAGCCTATGGTAAAGTAACGATTGTTGGTGCGGGCTTAAGTGGTATTGAAGTAGCTTCTGAAATACGCGAAAGCAGAGAAGACCTTAACATTCGCCTTCTAGATCGCGGCGGCTCTGTACTTAGAGCGTTCGATCCACGGATTCAAGGTTACGTGGCAGACTGGTTTAATAAAAACGATGTCGAGGTACTGCATCATGCCAATGTGGAATACGTAGAAAAAGACGGTGTTTGTAATAACGGTGTCTGTTATGTGAATGATGTAACGATTTGGACTGCTGGGGTACGCCCGAACAAGGTTGTCCGGGAATTACCTTTCCAAAAGGACCAGCATGAAAAAATCGTCGTTAATGATTTCTTCCAGGTACCAGCGCAACCAAACGTATATGTGATTGGTGATTGTGCATCTTCCATACACTCACCAAGTGCACAGCTAGCTGGTATTCAAGGCGAACAAACAGCAGCCGTGTTAAATTGCGTCTTGAAAAATAAAGAACCGAAAAAGCCAAAAGAAATTCGCTTAAAAGGAACACTAGGATCATTAGGTAAAAGTGATGGCTTTGGCAATATGATGAAGCAGCCAATGACTGGTATTGTTCCTCGATTAGTAAAATCTGGCGTATTATGGTTGAATAAACGTCACTAGAACTAGCTTGAAGAAAAATTTCATTTATGCATCCTTACCAGCTACCGGGAATATACGTACATCCTACCTATATATCCGGAGCTGGTGAACGCATTATTCGGTTATACATAAAGTATGCGCTAACCTCAAGAGATGTGGTATTTCCCCATTAAGCAAGAGACGATACCTATATCGATATCGCCCATTCCATTACCCATTATTATTATTTCCCTTACTTTGATCTCTTATCATTAGTGTTAATGGTTTGTCATTTCCTGTTAAATACTGATACAAAACAGATGATGTAAGCTGATAGCTTTCCTCTATCTTTTCTACGACAAAACTGGTTCGTTCGAACAATATCGATCGCAAGGTACTTAATTGGCGGTATGACTTCTCCATTAATGCTTCTTGGTTTTCTAACTGACCGATTACTTTATCTTGCTTATCTTGTTGCTTGGTTACTTGCTCCGCCATCACTTGTTGCTGCTCACTAATCGCATCCATTTTGTGAGTGAATTGTTGATTTGCTTCGTAAAACTTCGCCAGCTGGTCTATCATAGCTTCATTGGATTGATGAATTCGATTAATCTCCTTTAAAATATCTTCATTAATAGTACTGTTCTTCTCCACAATACGATGAAGCTCCTGACTGTTACGCTCTAACATCATGATCCACTCCCTCGTCTGTTTTTCAAAAACCTGGTGCTGCTTATCCTTTTCCTTCAAGGTTTTAAGTTCCTCTGATACTTCTCCCCATCGTTTCTCCTCAAGTAACCAGTGACTTTGGAAGGATCGACGTATGTCTCTCATCGCTTTCTGAAAGGAATTATTCCTTTCCTCCTGCTCGGCCAGTAGTTCCTTTACATAATCACTTTTATAATAGGACTGATTCGGTTCTTCTATTTGATTATTATTCCTAAATAAATTCGGATGTGTTTGTGTATTCATGAAAAGACTCACAATGCCCTCTCCCTTACTATTCCATTTCCACTACTTTATCGTATGCACACATGGAAAAACACGGGACAAAAAACTAATTAAAACCACTGAGAATGCGGCAGGTAGTACGTTGTTATAGCAGGAAACTTAAAAGGCATTCACTAAATTATTAGCGAATGCCTTCTCCCATTAATCTTTTCGGTTTAAGTACTCGTCTGGCTGGTCTCCGCCATGGGCAGAGCTATTTTTGTATTGACTCTTTCTCCCGTTACGGTGCTCGCCATGATTTCTGTTTTCCTTGAACATATTATTGAATTCCTTTTCCTTATTGACCATCGTTTCGCCTCCCTTCCCGTATGAAAATTAGTGTTAGGATTAGTGGATAAACTTATACACATATCAAATATGCTTTAGAACTGCTATTTAATAATTCCTTAATCATTCTCCTCTACTCCAAACAGCAGTAAATACCAAATTCCCAACATGATTGTTCCTAAAATTGCCTACTTATCATTAAATTTTAGAATATTTAAAATGTAAATATGGTAGACTACAACTAACAACAAACTTTACGTTAAGTGAAACATAATACGACGTGATGGCGTCTTATAAGAGATTAGGAAGTTAGGAGGAATTAGAGTGGGCCACTCGAAAGCATTCCATCCGACGTACGATAATGAGGGCATTAAGGAACTGCAGTCCAATCCAGCCCTTGCCATTGAAACAATTATGGATACGTACGGTGATGAAATAAAGCGCTTAGTCTTTGCATATATGAAAAATTCAGCAGATACGGACGATGTGACACAAGAAGTATTTGTCACGATTTATCAAAAATTAAATACGTTTCAAGGGAACTCTTCCTTAAGAAGCTGGATTTATTCCATCGCAATTAATAAATGCAAGGATCATTTAAGAAGCTGGCAATCAAGGAATAAACGCTTAAAGGAGAAGCTCATTTCTTCCTCACAATCAATGAAAACAGTAGAATTGACGCCAGAAGAAATGACCCTCCAAAAGGATAATTCCAGCGAGCTTTTTCAAAAAGTAATGGATCTACCCATTAAATACCGAGAAGTCATCATTCTTTTCTATTTTAAGGACCTTTCAACGAAGGAAATCGCAAAGGTACTGACTATGAATGAGGCTACTGTACGAACACGTCTTAATCGTGGGCGGAGTAAATTGAAGGAATGCTTATCTTCTGAAAAGGGTGGTGTCAGCCATGGATAAGCAGTTTAACGATTTAAAAAATGAATTTAACCAAATTCCCACATCATTTACCGAGAACGATAAACAAGCGGTCCGAAATAAAATAGAGGAGCTTACGAATAAACCGATTCGCAAGTCTAAACCAGCCATTCCAGTCTGGATTACTGCTTCAGCCATTACCGCTGTTGCACTATTATTGATTGTCGTAGTGCAAAATCAAATGGGTATGATGATAAGTAGCAACGATACGAATGGTGCAGAGAATGAAATGGTTAGCTTCGATAGTGATGGATCCGAAGTGGAAGCAGGGATGGCAATAGAAGAATCGATGGAGGATCATGCATCTACGTTTGATCAAGAAACGAATAATAAAAAAGAAGAAGCAGATTCTCTACTATTTAATCCCGACACAATTGAACCAGATATGTGGTTAGGAAATATGCAAGTGGAAGAGGTGAAGAAGCAAGGTGAAGAAGCTATCATCACACTTCGTAATCGTGAAGCCCAAGCGATATCTGGACAATTCACAAGCGATGAACGGTTAAGCTTTATCCCAGAAGGCCATTTACCGCCAAGCTGGTTACCACTGGCTGATCGTGATGCACACGGTAATGTGAAATTTTACTTTACTAATGAAGAATTAGCTAACCAATATAAAGATAGTCAGAACCATTCCATTGTCACGTTAGAGGTATCCGAAGTGAGTTATCACTATTCACCAGATGGATCAGAAATTAATTTAACGATTATAGATGAGTAAGGAATATTATCTTTTTCGTTTCAACGATTCTAGATTTCCGCGTGGGCAAGGATGCTTTTATGTCATCCAATGATTAAGCTAAAAAAATCCGTAACCCGATTGAATGGATTACGGATTTTCTTTATTTGCCCTAGGTGCACTTTCAAACCCGATTTTTCGATGAGTACCATCACAGAATGGCTTTATCGCTGAGTGCCCACAACGACATAAGGAAAAACTCTTTTTCGTTTCAAAAACATTGCCCTCAGCATCGACTAATTCTACATCACCAGTAATTCGGTATGAACCATTA
The DNA here is from genome assembly GCF_039581225.1 of Ornithinibacillus proteolyticus. Lineage (NCBI taxonomy): Bacteria > Bacillati > Bacillota > Bacilli > Caryophanales > Bacillaceae > Ornithinibacillus > Ornithinibacillus proteolyticus. The sequence goes on from NZ_JBCPXV010000044.1 coordinate 19,567, forward strand.
TCATTCACCTTGATAACAACCTTTTCACTCATGTGATCACTCCTTCTTGTGAAAGTTAAACTTTATTCCATAGGAACTCATAATACCTGTTTCATACGAGATAAACCTATACTAACAGCTTACGTTTCATCCATCAGAATATGATGGGTTATTGCGCTAGTCAGCTTGTTTGACACGATTCTCCATGTGACCAATCTTGGAAATCTCCAAACGAACAATATCTCCGTCTTGTAAGAATTTAGGAGTTTCCATGCCAAAAGCTACCCCGTCTGGTGTACCAGTCATGATGATGTCTCCCGGATTTAAAGTAATCAGATGAGAGATAAATTCAATTAAATACGGAATATCAAAAATGAATTTCTCCGTGTTTGATGATTGACGTACTTCTCCATTGACATAGCATGTAATATCCAGTTTTCCAGGATCCCCTACTTCATCTGGAGTTACGATCCACGGACCAATTGGTGTACTTCTATCCACTGTCTTGCCTTGTAACCATTGAGGTGTACGTTTCTGTAAGTCCCTGGCTGACACATCATTTCCTATTGTATACCCTGCAATATAGTCAAGAGCATCTTCTCTTTTTACGTTAGCGGCCTCTTTTCCAATAACAACGGTTAACTCTACTTCATAGTCCAGCTTATCTGTAAAAGAGGTCTTTTCGATTGCATCATCCGCTCCGATTAACGAATTGGCAAATTTCGCAAATAGTACTGGGTATTCCGGTATCTCACTTTTCATTTCTTGAGCATGCTCTACATAGTTTCGACCTACACAAATAATCTTCGATGGTTCTGGAATTACCGGTCCTAAATACACTTCCCTTCTCTCGTATCGCTTTACCTTCTCGAACCGATTATCCTTTGCATATCCATATGCTTCCTTTACCTTTTCGATAAGAGGTAGCCCTTGCTTAAAAAATATGGTTGGATCCGATGGTAATGACGTTTCCAGTTTGCTTTGTGATTCCTTCTGCTGGTACACTTCATAGACTTGTTGAGCATCCACTATATCGCCATTTTCCAGTACTATTCCTACACGTAAGGGGGGTTCCTCGTTTATTAGTCGGTAACTAACTAGTTTCATTATTACACCTCATATCTAACTAAATATAGTTACATTGTATATTTTTCTAATAATTTTGTAAATTGGTCCGTGTATCAACTAAAACCATCAAGCGTTATTCTTTTTCCATTCATATTCTTCACGCAACATGGAGTACACTACGGTATCATGGAACTTCACGCCATCAAAATCGGTGTCACGCAGAACGCCTTCTTTCGTAAACCCGAATTTTTCTAATAGCTTCCTAGAACCATCGTTTCTTGCAAAAATATCCCCTACAAGCCGATGAAATCGAAGGGTGTCAAACACAAATGGTAGGAGAGCTTTTATTATTTCTGTCATTACGCCTTTATTCTGATAATCCTCGCGAATAACGGCACCCATCTCTGCCTTCTGATGCCATAAGCTAAGTTTATGTAGTCGGAATTGCCCTACTAAGTCATTGTTCTTTTTATGGATAATTACCCATGGAATTTCCTGTTGTTTATCAAATTTCGCTAATGAGTCGATAATTCCTTGCCGCACCTCTTCCTCACTCTGAACCGGATGGGCAGTAATGTTTTTCATTGTCTCCTTATCACGTAAAAATGGAAATAAACGGCTAGCATCCTCTAGCTGAATTCCTCTAAGGATGTATTTTTCCGTCTCTAATGTTGGAATAGTGGTAAACCATTGATCCTTGTTCATAGTTAGCCTCCATATGCTGTATTGTTTAGGATTTTTTTACTGTTGTCCGTTACAAAATCCCATTTATCACGTTGTCTCATACCGTAACAGGATTTTCCTTAAGCCAAAACAAAATAAACCTGGGACAAAAAAATAATCATTAAGGAAAAACCGAATGATGAGCAACCGACCTCGCTCCGGAAATATAATTGCGGTTCGCGGGCGGCTGGTGAGCCTCCTCGTGCTACTTCTTTAGGGGTCTCAACCGTGCCCTTTCCTCCAGCAGGAGTCTACGTATATTTCCGGAGCTGGTATCGTGTATCATTCGGTTTTACATTTAATTCTTTTCGTTATGTCCCAGTCTCATTCCTTATCTTTAAAATGAACTCTCCATGGCTTACACGAAGAAAATTCCTGCAATGGTCTAATTGCTAGATTACGCCTCTACTCCTACACCATTTACTTGTTTTACGAACTCCTTCATTAACCCAGGCAAATCTGGCCAAGCATGACCAGAGATTAAATTCCCGTCCACATGGTTCGGCTCACTAACATATGTTGAGCCTAACGCTTCTACTTCCGGCTTACACGCAATATAGGCCGTTAGCTCTCTTCCCTTCATATGCTCACGTACTGTCGTTAGTACCTGAGCAGCATGACAAACCGCTGCAATCGGCTTATCCGCTTCAAAAAAGTGACTTACAATAGCTGGTACATGCTCATTCAGACGCATAAATTCCGGTGCACGACCTCCTGGAATAATCAACCCGTCATATTCCTCTGGTTTAATCGCTTCAAAGCTCGCTGTCGCCTCGATTAAGTATCCTTCTTTCTCTGTGTATGTTTCCCAACCGATGAAGTCATGAACAACAGTATGCAGCTTCTTTGGTGATGATGCAGCAATAGTCGTTTCAAACCCTTCCTCTAGACAACGGAAATATGGATAGTAAATTTCTAACGCCTCTACTGCATCGCCAGCAAGAATCAATACTTTTTTGGACATGATAATTCCTCCTCTATTTGTTAATCATTCCTAGATACTATATTCTATCGGGACTTCGGGTAGTCCTGCTAAAATCATTAAATTGATAAAAAATTTAACAAATTCTATAACTTACAACAAGACTTTAAATAGTCCCTAGCTTCAACGATGATTATAACCATTCAACCTGTTTAGCACAGATCCTAGCCCATTTTTCACAACTTGTTTTCTGTTTTTAATAAAATTTGAAAAATTATTCTGGAAATACTCGGAAAAAGATGCTATGCTTTATGTGAATAAAAAAATATTTTATTCACAAATTCAAAAGAAAGGATATAACGATATGCCAAAAGGGTTCAACAATCATGAAAAGAAGGTCATCAAGGAGGCGTTAATCGAACAGGGGAAACAACTATTTTCGATACATGGTCTACAAAAAACTACTATTCAAGATATTACAACGAAAGTAGGTATTGCTGCTGGTAGCTTTTATAAATTCTATCAATCAAAAGAAGAACTTTATTTTGAGGTTCTCGAACAAGAAGAAGCGCAAATAAAGAATGAGCTATTACAGCTTGAACTCGGAGATAACCCTAAACAAACTGTTAAGATAACGCTCCTAAGAATGATTACTAGTATAGAAAAATCTACCATTATTCAGCAGCTGTACTTAGAGAACAATTTGGAGTACTTATTTAGAAAGCTACCACCGGAGAAACTAGAAAGTCACTTCGATAAAGACTCTGACTTTTCATCCATATTAATTCAAAAGTGGGAAAAACAAGGGTTACAGTTTACAGAATCACCAAAGATGATAGCTAGCATATTACGATCGTTGGTATTTCTTTCATTCCAAAAGGAAAAAATTGGTGAATTGGAATATCCAAAAACAATAGAGTTTCTCATTAACCATACAGTTAATGGACTTATAAAGGAGGAATAAGTCGTGCAAGCTGTGATTCAAACAGAGAGCCTTTCAAAAAACTATAGAGGATTTCAGGCTGTCAATAAGGTATCGCTTCAAGTAAACAGAGGCGATATTTATGGATTTATTGGCTTAAACGGAGCAGGAAAAACAACCATGATAAGAATGATGCTTGGTATGATAAACCCTAGTGAAGGGGCTTGCTTTATTATGGGAAACAAGTAAATCTATCTAACTACCCTATTTGGCAGGATGTGGGCTATATAGTAGAAACTCCATATGCCTACCCGGAACTAACCGTTAAAGAAAACCTTAATATATTCCGTCGACTATATGGCATTCGGGACCCACAGTCCGTAACAAATATTTTGGAGCGGCTAAACTTGACAAGATACGCCAATAAAAAGGCCAAACACCTTTCCCTAGGAAATGCACAGCGTTTAGGCATTGCAAAGGCATTATTACATCATCCTCAAATATTAATAATGGATGAGCCTGTTAACGGACTTGATCCTGCTGGAATAGTAGAAATTAGAGAACTACTACAGGATTTAGCTCATAATCACGGAGTAACTATCTTTATTTCCAGCCATCTTCTTAGTGAAGTTGCTAGAACTGCGACAAAAATAGGGATTATTCATAATGGGAATTTACATCAAGAGCTATCATCTAAAGAACTACCACGATTATTGAATCAACGACTACATATTCAAACAAATAACCTATCATCTACTGTGGATCTATTACTACAACATGGGTATGATCCCCATGTATCGCAAGCAGGGACAATAGAATTGCATCAGCAAAAGGCAATCACCTCACCCGAACAAGTTGCCCAACTTCTCGTTCAAGGCGGTCATTTACTCACTAAATTATCGATTGAACAAGAAGACCTAGAAAGCTATTTTCTGCGTATTATTCAAGAGAAAGGAGACCATTTACATGAATCGTGCATTAGGAGTAATTCAAACAGAGTTATTTAAATTACGCAAATCAAAAATGTTCTGGATAACCTTAGGAGCTTTTTCATTCGCACCCTTAATGGGAGGACTCTTTATGATTATCCTTAAGGATCCAATCCTTGCACAAAACAATGGTCTAGTCGGAGCTAAAGCCAATATCATAGGGGAAGCTAGCTGGCCATCTTACCTCAATTTACTATCACAAATATTATCAATTGGAGGAATAGTCATATTCGGATTTGTAACAAGTTGGATATTTGGGAGGGAATATTCGGATAGAACAATAAAAGACCTAATTGCTCTTCCCTTCCCAAGAAGAACCATTATTCTAGCAAAGTTTTTCACTGCATTTGTAGCTAATATGGCATTAGCGTTATATATTATCGCATTTGGCATTATCCTAGGACTTATCATTATTCTACCTGATTGGTCTATTACAACTCTGGTAGAAGGTCTTTATACATTAATTGTCACAACCCTTTTAACAGTTTTGTTAAGTACACCAGTAGCTTTATTTGCTTGTTTAGGTCGAGGGTACTTAGCTCCTTTGGGTTTTGTAATCTTAATGGTAGTCTTCTCACAAATCCTCGCTACAATAGGGTATGGGGCATACTTCCCATGGGCAATACCTGCTCTTTATAGTGGCATTGATGGTACGAGTGAAAGTATCGGTTTACTAAGCTATACACTAGTAATACTGATTAGTATTATTGGATTAACTACTACTTTTATATGGTGGAGAATATCTGACCACAGGTAGATCTTACTTGATTTTTCTAGTATTAACATTCAATATTAGAGGCTGGGACAAAACCCCAGTAAATTAATATAAGCATGGTCCTTACCAACGTTTTAACGGTAAGGACCATGCTTATTATTTTTTGCACGCAATTTTCTGATATTAAAGTAAACAAAAAGGACACC
>NZ_JBCPXV010000045.1:0-23694 GCF_039581225.1 Ornithinibacillus proteolyticus
TTTGCCTTCAAGCCCTCCGCACATTCCCTCACGAGCATGCACTGCCTGTCAGCTATACACTTCCGCCACTACGGCGTGTTTGGGACTTTCACCCTTAAGTTCGGAGCGCTGCCAAGCGCACAAAAGGGCCTGGGAATTCTCCCAAGCCCTTGCTCTATTATTAATATGCTTTTGCCCAATACACCATTTCTTTTGCTTCTTTACCACAGCATACACATGTATCTGCAACTTTTTCTGCATCAAACGGAATACAGCGGGATGTCGCAGTTGTTTCTTCTTTAATTTTTTCTTCGCAAGCAACGTCTCCACACCACATTGCTTTGATAAATCCACCTTTTTCATCAAGCGTTTGTTTGAATTCATCCATTGTAGTTGCGACCGTAGTCTTTTCATTACGATGTGCTAGTGCTTTATCGTAAAGATTTTGTTGGATTTCTTCAAGCAATGCTGGTAAACGGCTTTCTAATTCATATAGAGCCACAAATTCTTTTTCGCCTGTATCACGACGAACTAAAACTACTTGCTCTTTTTCTATATCTTTTGGACCCATTTCAATACGAACTGGGATTCCTTTCATTTCATACTCATTAAACTTCCAACCAGGCATTTTATCACTTGCATCAATATCTACTCGTACAATTGATTGCAGTTGATCTCGTAAATCGTATGCTTTATCTAATACGCCTTCTTTATGCTGAGCAATAGGAACGATCATTGCTTGAGTTGGTGCGATTCTTGGCGGAACGACTAAACCACGATTATCGCCGTGAACCATAATTAACGCACCCATAATACGTGTTGAAAGACCCCAAGAGGTTTGATGAACAAATTGGCTCTTTCCATTTTCATCTAAATAGGTAATATTGAATGCTTCAGCAAAGCCTGAACCGAAGTGGTGAGAAGTTCCAGATTGTAGGGCTTTCCCATCATGCATAAGTGCTTCAATGGTTAATGTATATTTTGCACCGGCGAATTTTTCCTTATCGGTTTTACGTCCACGTAGGACTGGAATTGCGAGGTACTTTTCTACTAAATCAGCATATACCTCTAACATGCGATCTGTTTCTTGTGAAGCATCTTCATCTGTCGCATGTGCTGTATGACCTTCTTGCCAATGGAATTCAGATGAACGTAAGAATGGGCGTGTTGTCTTTTCCCAACGAACGACATTTCCCCATTGGTTGTACAACTTCGGTAGATCACGATAGGAGTGAATGTTTTTAGCGTAGTAGTCACAGAAAAGTACTTCTGAAGTTGGACGTACTGCGATTTTTTCTACTAATTCTTCATCTCCACCATGGGTTACCCATGCAACCTCTGGAGCAAAACCTTCAACATGGTCTTTCTCTTTTTGAAGTAGGCTTTCTGGAATGAATAGTGGGAAGGCAACATTTGAGTGACCTGTTGCTTTAATCATACGGTCTAATTCGTCTTTGATGTTCTCCCAAATTGCATAGCCATATGGCTTGATGATCATCGTTCCCCTAACTTGACCATAGTCTACTAGCTCAGCTTGTTTTACAACATCTGTATACCACTGTGCAAAGTCGTCTTCCATAGCGGTAATTTTCTCTACAAACGCTTTGTTTTTCTTACCCATAATAACACCTCGTTTTATTTATAGTATTTCTTATAAAAGATAGCTTCTTAGCCTAATCAACGGACAGATGGTGATCCAGGCTCTTTTACTTATCACTTTCCGAAGAAAAATCTAGGATGAAACGCTACAAAGACATAGGGGGGCGCACCAATGTTAGTCTACGTAAATCAACTACATGAAAAAAATTATATAAACACAAAAAAACCTCTATCCGTATAAGGGACCGAGGCTTGGTGGTACCACCCTTGTTTACTTCATACTTACGATAAGTAGAAAGCACACTTAGCTTGATAACGGTCAAGGACCGCGCACTTCTTCTTGGGTAATTCCCTTCTGAAGGCGAACTCCAAGGCAGGTTCCAATTTACGTCTATGGGAATTCTCACCAACCATTCCCTCTCTGAATAGACAGTCTAAATTGTACTAATCCTTATCAACGTTTCTAGATATTTTGATATTAAGTTTAATATAAGTTGCCATTTGTAGAAAGTCAAGTTTTTCTCAACCTAATTGTTATATACTATTTTCGGTACTTTATTTTTGTATACATAAATCGAAAAAAAATTACCATCATAATATCGGGAAAATATATTGCAATGCAAGAATGATTTTCCTTAAATGAAAAAGCTGCCTTTGATTACAGGCAGCTCTTCCATTGAATCCAATCATTATTACTTATCATCAATCTCCATATTATCCCCTTCTTCCAAAGGAGGATCTTCTACAGGACCTTCTGGGGCATTCCCGAAAAAGTCTGTATTAGGTGGGGCTGAAGCATTATTGCTAACACGTATCTCCACTGTATACGTCATCGGTACGAATTCATTAAATTTACTCATACCTACCACAGTCCCCTTTACTTCCGGGGCATAGACATACTTAACAATATATTTAATATCAGCGCCTTTTGATTGATATTCGTCAAAAAACAACCTTGGCAAATCACCTTCTGATTGTCCACGAAAATCACCTAAATACGGTTTTCCTAATGAATAAGTAACCGTAACATTTTTATTATCTTTATCCGTTAATTTTGTATCAGCTTTCACAGACTGTGAAATTAGTCTTCCATAAGAAACCTCTTCGTTAAAGACTTGTTTCACTGTTACCTCTAGATCCGGGTAATTGGTAGCAGCTTCGTCCGCAGTCACTTCTCCAAAATTAGGTACTACTGTAGCTTTTCCTGCAGATACAACTACTTTCATTTTATCTCTTTTAGCAATTTTTCCCTCTGGGTCTTCGCTTTGGCTAATAATTATTCCTGCTTCAACACTATCAGAGTCTGCTTCTTCATATGTCATATCAATTTCATTGGCTTCTGCCCATTTTTCCACTTCTTCTTTAGTAGCTCCCGTAAAGTTCGGTATGGTGATATTCTTTTCGAAGACTTCTTTCCCCTTAGAATAGTAGACGGCAGCACTGTCTTTACGCATATATTCTGATGGATCAATTTCACTATCCTTAATGGTTAGCTTAATAAATTCGCCTTCTTCCAAATCATCACTATACTCTGTGACCATCTGCAGATTTTCCGCTTTGTTTTCATCAATCCAATTCCTGGCTTCCTCTTGACTCATTACTGAAAAGTCAGGAAGCGGAATAACCTCTTCTGGATCCGGACCTAAACTACTAGTTAATTGGAGCGTCTTCCCTTTTCTTATTTTGTCACCGGCAGATACACTCTGTGAAATAATCTTATTTGCATCATGTTCCATACTATATTCTTGTGTTAATTCAATTTCTACATCATTTTCTTTCGCCCAAGTGCGAGCATCTGAAACAGGCTTGTCCACAAAATCTTCCACCTTCACATGGACGAGCATATAATATATGAAGAAAATTACGATACAAGCTAAGACAGATCCTGAAATAATTAGCCACATCCGAAGTCTTTTTTTCCTAGCATAGTCTAGATCAATCTCAACATCTTCTTCCGCATCCTGTCGTCTAATGCTTCTAGAAGATATAGGGCCCGAATTAAGCGGGGCACCATGATCAGGCTCCGTTTCTTCCGATTCCACAGCAGAGGCTTGTTCTTCCTGCTTCTGCTGTGGTTCTGATTCTAGTTCTGGTTCTGTCAGAGTCTCCTCTTCCTTTTCTTTATCTTCGGTTATTTTTTTATCTTCTTTTTCATTCACCAAATCATCATATTTATCTTTGTTAAATTTTGATAAGAAGTCACTCATAGGAAGATAGTACACCCTTCCTCAAATGAAAAGCCTGATCAGACTGCTTAGCAATTTCATTGGAGTGTGTAACCACAATGACACATTTCCCATGTTCATGTGCCAATTTTATAAAGATATCAATAATCTCCTGCTCCATCTCTTCATCAAGGTTTCCTGTAGGCTCATCAGCAAGAATTAATTCCACGTTTGTGGCCAGCGCACGAGCAATAGCTACACGCTGCTGTTCTCCCCCAGAAAGTTTATTAACGCGACGATCTGCTTTGCTTTTTACAATACCGATGTAATCTAGTAAATTATAAGCCACTGTCTTTGCGTCTTCTGGAACTTCATTTTCCGTAATCGACATTGGAATTAGAACATTCTCCACCGCTGTAAAAGTCGGGATTAAATTGTAGCTTTGAAAAATAATCCCGATGTTATTACGGCGATACTTTTCGTAGCCAATTTTTTTAATGTCCTCTTCGTTAAATAAAACGGACCCACTATGCGGAGAATCCAAGGCACTGAGTAATGATAGTAAGGTGGTTTTACCTGAACCAGACTGCCCTAAAATCGTATAAAACTTACCCTTTTCGAAAGAGACAGATGTATCTTTTAAGATATAACGACGCATGTCTCCATCTTGATAATAATAATTTAAGTCCTTCGCTTCTAATATCATAATCTCACCCCTCTATTACATCAGTATTTTCTTCGGATTAAGTCTAACAATATATATTAGCGGGATAACCGTTGAAAATAAAATCGTTAACAGGCCAATTCCATAGAATGCTAGAATGTAGCTGGAATTAAGGGTAACCTCATAAGAGGCTAACACATCATCTGTTGTCAAATCCGTTTCAAACACGCCACCATAATATATATAATCATTATAATGATCATCAGTATCTGCTTTCACCATCGCATCGGATACTTGTGCAGCTAAGAAGTTTCCGCTGAATAAGGATATCGTAATACCAATGACCGCAACAACCATTACTTCAATTAGAATTTGCCCAACTACACGGCCCCGTCGTTCTCCTAACGATAAGTAAATACCTAACTCGCGTTTTCGGTCTCTTAAGAATAGTAGGACTACTAAACCTGTGATAAGCACCGTTGCAACTACTGCAGCTATTAGAACATATTTGGATAGATTGGACATGGACTTCACTGGCCCTGCAATGCTGTCATAGTGATCCGTAGCACTGACTATAGTATAAAATTCTGGCAGTAAAGGAAGGGCCTCTTCCTCAAATGCCTCCTTATCTTCAGGACTGTTTAAAACAAATAGTGGTGTATAATATTCGAAGACTTCCTCTTCTCCTTGCATCATTTCTGCATACTCTTCATCCGTTTTCAAATACTCTTCCCAATTGTAGACCATTTCACTACGGACAATCTCATTTGGAACATACACGGTATTTTGATAGTCGATATCCATCCAGTCGAACATACCATCTGAATCTACCTCTACATCTTCTTTAACAGATTGAGATTCAAATAATCCAATTATTTCTAATACGACATCACGAGAAGTAACTAACTCCTCCATACCTGTCTCATCATCATATGTATAGACCGAATTAGATAACGTAAAGGTATCTCCAACATGAAGATTATTTTTTTCTGCTAATTTTGTTGAAATAATGGCAACAGCTGTACCTTTATCCACTTCATCTTGGGTAAAGACACGACCATCAACTAACTTGCCCTTCTGCTCTTCAAAATCAAGGACAGGGGCATAGTTAATTCCTTTCAGCGTAAAATCCATGCTAGGTCCATGGTGAACGATATTCTCTTCCATATCTCCCCGATAACTTTCTATACTTTCAGATCCTAGCATGGTTGACATATTAAAATCATAATATTTTACATAGGATAGCTCACCAATTTGTTTAATCAAATCAGCGCCTATGTTTTCCATCTCTACATTCATCATTTCTTCTTCGCTTAACTTGTCATATTCTTCCCAATCATATTCAATTGTAGCAGAAGCTCCAAGCCTATCTTTAATGTTATTCTCAACATTACCAGTAGCTTGTTGAATAGAAATTGCACCAGATATTAGGTTTCCTAAAATAAAAATAACGGCTAATAAAATTAATGATTTACCTTTTTTTCTCGTAATACCTAAAAATCCACGTTTAATAAAATTCATTACAAACCCCCTCACAAAAAAATTTACTTTTGATTTTTATAGATTCTATTACTCTATTAATATTATTTAGAATGGTTACCTTCTATCCAAGCGCATCCCTGGATAAAACCTCTCACCTCATTTTTTAATGATGTAGTATTTTTGTAACATAATTGTATTATATTGGTAACAAGACAAAAAAACAACAAAAATTTTGTAAAATTCCCGTAATTCACCCAACTAAATAGAGCCAAGAAAAAATGGGCTATCTCAGATAATCTCCTCTAAGATAGCCCATTGTCTATTTAACTATTTCCCTTTCTTAATGCCGCTACAATATTATCCTTCTTCATTTTAGAAGTTGACTAAATCAATGCAGCTTATCCACTAAAAAATAATCGTAAAAACAAATATAATAATCATCACCATCTGGATAATTACTTTTGCAACTGTTCCGCCTAAGAAGCCAAGCAAGGAGCCAATGGAAGCCATAAATGCCTCTTTCAACGTTCTTTTTTGCATCATTTCAATCACAAGAACTGCGATAAATGGAATGATAATAATTCCAAATGGAGGTATAATAAATGATCCTACAATTACAGCTATCGCAGCAGCACGTTCCCCCCATTTACTGCCTCCAAACTTCTTGACAAAGTAACTATTGGCAACAATATCTGCTACAAATAATAGAACGGTTAATATTGCTACTGCAATCCAGAAAAGCCATCCTAATTCATCACTATTGATTCCGAACTGATACAATAAAAACCCAATCCAAATTAATAATACAGAAGGAATAATCGGATAAATGACACCAATAAAGCTAACGATGAATAATACCACTATTAAAATCCAAAGAATCACATCTAACATGGACTATCCCCCTATCCTTATTTTTCTTTCATTCTAAGCATGCTGGAAAAATTATTTCTTTATTCGTATGAATACGTTTATAGTTTCCCTAAAGGTTCCAAACACTTACTATAGAAGTAGTACGATACCATCAAAGCAATAAGTCCTAAACAGTGAGCAAATCACTTAAATTCATTCTAATATAAGTCAATGAAATTGGATAGCTAGTTTATACCACGTTGAAGGAGATTGAAAATGAGAACGTTGGGGCGAGTTACGATTACATTCGGAATCATTATATTTGCATTAGGTTTAGTTGGGTATTTTCTTTATCACAATTTAGGCTTTAATCGTTATGAATTTCACGGAAAAAATGCTCCCATCCCAACAGAGCTCCATCCTATAGTCGAGGAAAAGGCAAAATTATTAGTAGAACAAGCCAAACAACAAGGCATAACCATTATCATTACCGAATCCATTCGCTCATTTGACAGGCAAAATGAACTTTATGCCCAAGGGCGTACGAAAGAAGGAAATATCGTAACATACGCTCAGGCTGGTGAATCCTATCATAACTACGGACTCGCAATTGATTTTGCGATAATGGATTCAGATGGTAATTTAACATGGGATATGCAGTATGATGGGAATAATAATACGATTCCCGATTGGGACGAAGTGGTAGCCATTGCCAAGGAGCTAGGCTTCGAATGGGGTGGAGATTGGACCAGATTTAAAGACTATCCTCACCTACAAATGACATTCGGACTATCCATTCAACAGCTAAAGCTTGGATTTAGGCCAAAGAATGAGATGCCTACGGAGTAATGTTATCCCTAAAAATCCATATTATTTAGACATTACATCCATATTCTAGTACAATGAAAATATCTCGAATTAGAGACAAATTCACTTGGAGGTTATGAGTATGTATTTAAAAGGTATTCATCATGTATCCGCAATTACTGCTAACGCACGTAAGAACTATGATTTCTATACGAAAGTACTTGGGATGCGCCTGGTGAAAAAGTCCGTTAACCAAGACAACCCATCGGTATATCATTTATTCTATGCAGATGAAATAGGTAGACCAGGAACAGACCTAACCTTTTTTGAAATTCCCAATGCTGGTAGGACACATCCTGGAAGCAACAGTATTACAGGGACCTCTTTACGTGTGCCTAATAATAAAGCATTAGCCTATTGGATCGATAGATTTAATCAATATCAGGTAGAACATGATGGAATAACTGAAGAAAATGGACGTCAAGTTATCCATTTCCGTGACCATGAACAGCAACGTTTAACCCTCGTTTCTGATGAGAATAACCAAGGAGTTGCTGGTGGGAAACCTTGGAAACACAGTCATGCGTCTGTAGAAAATGGAATAATTGGGCTAGGACCCGTTAAACTAACCGTTCCTAATGCAGAACCAACTATTGCTGTCTTAACGGAAGTACTTTCCTTTAAACAGGTAGGAAGCTATCCCTCACCTATTAAAGATCAAGAAGACATCCTTGTATTTGTGACTGGTGAAGGTGGAACGGGGGCTGAAGTCCATTTAGAAGTTAGAAAAGACTTACCTCGAGAAAGACCTGGTCGTGGCAGTGTTCATCATGTTGCGTTTCGTGTAGAAAATGATGAAGAACTAGAAAAATGGAAACAAATCTTGATCGAAAATCGCTTACCAAATTCGGGGATTGTGGATCGATATTATTTTAAAGCATTATATTTTAGAGAACCTAATCGCATCTTATTCGAACTATCTACTGATGGACCTGGCTTTGCTACCGATGAAGATGTAGACCATCTCGGTGAACAACTGGCCCTTCCACCATTCTTCGAGGATAGACGAGACGAAATTGAATCAAAATTAAAACCACTTGATACTACTAACTAAACGTAATGTTAACTTGTAAAGTACACCCACAAGATAGCACGTAACCTGCTTCGGAAAGACCGGTATTAGTGAATGTTCTATATACAAGAACACTCCCAGCAAGGCATATCGATGACTCTATGAGGTCTTTCCGAACAGGGGCAAGCTAATCATAGTACAATCTTCCCTTCCAAGCTGGCAATAAACACGATCTAAGATATCAAGTAACCTCTAAAACCTGTTTCAGCCAAAAAATCTAATCTACTAGAACCAATAGAAAAGGAGCATAAAACCGAACCTGATTTTACACTCCACTCTATTAGCTATGATCACGAGAAGATGAATTTCCTTGATTACGCTCCGCTTCTTCTTCTACATTCGATGGAAGCGGGTCCACTTTATGTTTATAACTATACCCCTTATCCAAAGTTAGAATCGATAGATATAAAACAATTCCCGTTATAAGAATACATATAACCGCCACAACCCAAATCACTTTCTTACGCCTCCTTTACGTCCAAACTCTGTTGCATCTATTCTAACATAGTTTCGGATAGAGTAAGTTACATATTATGGACTGTTTTGTCGAAACTTAAGGATTCTTTAGGATTATTCAACATGAACTAGTATCTTTAAGAATCAAAGAGCTCTTCCGCTTTAACATATTTTTAATCAGATTAAATTTAAATTATCAGAACATATCCAATTTGAGCCTAATTCTTAATATCGATAACATGTTAATTGTAGCTATTTACCGAGAAGAATCTTAGTTCTTTGTTCATTTTTTTACATAGAATCCATTACACAATACATCCGACTATTCGTTGGAGTATTCAATTTATAGGAGGTTTTATTATTTTATGAAGAAAGTATGGTTAATTTCAGTCCTGTTCATCACGATAGCGCTCTTAGTAGCATGTGGTTCAAATGGAGGAGATAAACTAGCCAAGCTTCAAGACGAAGGTAAAGTCACCATCGGATTTGCCAATGAAAAGCCCTATGCTTATGAGGAAGATGGTGAATTAAAAGGGGCGGCAGTTGATATTGCTAAAGCAGTATTTGCTGAACTTGGTGTAGAAGAAATGGAATCCGAACTACTAGAGTTTGGGCAGTTAATCTCCGGAATTAACGCTGGACAGTTTGACGTTATAACTGCTGGCATGGCTATCCAACCAGACCGTTGTGAAAATGTTGCGTTTGGAGAGCCGGAGATGATGTA
The DNA here is from genome assembly GCF_039581225.1 of Ornithinibacillus proteolyticus. Classification (NCBI taxonomy): domain Bacteria; kingdom Bacillati; phylum Bacillota; class Bacilli; order Caryophanales; family Bacillaceae; genus Ornithinibacillus; species Ornithinibacillus proteolyticus. The sequence continues at coordinate 9,858 of NZ_JBCPXV010000045.1, forward strand.
TGGGGAAGGATTAATTGTCCAACAAGGGAACCCTCTTAATCTAGAAAGCTATGACGATATTGCCAATAACCCAGATACTATTATCGCGGTCATGCAAGGAGCAACAGAAAATGAATTCCTATTAGATTCTGGTGTTGATCCAAGTCAGATTCTTTCCGTACCTGATATTCCAGCATCTATTGCCGCTGTCCAATCAGGGCGTGCAGATGCTACTACTGGAACAGAAATGACGATTAAAGATGCATTAGCTTCTGCAAACACAGATGAAATAGAATTCGTAGAAACATTTGAACAACCAGACGTTGAAGGTGTTCCTAGTTATGGGGCAGCAGCATTTAATCAAGAAGATACAGCATTAGTTGAGGCTTATAATGAAGTACTTGCTGATTTAAAAGCTGATGGTACAGTTGCTGAGCTACTTGAGAAAAATGGCTTCAGCGAGCAGATGAACATGGTTCCAGGGGACATTACAACTGAAAAAATATGCAACGGTGAAATCTAGAAATTTATCAACAGGGCTCCATAGGGTTTCCCCACTCAGGGGTCAATCCTATGGAGTTTTTATATGGAGGAGTGATTAAAATTAATGCCATTATAGAAGTATTTCCAGTATTAATAAGGGGTATCCATATTACCATTACAGTATTTATCTTATCTGTAATTTTTGCTTATCTATTTGCCTTTATTGCCGGCTTTTGCCGATTATCCAATAATAGAATGATTCGAGGAGTTACTAGTTTCTATGTAGAAATTTTCCGTGGAACCTCCTTAATTGTACAGTTATTTTGGCTATACTATGCTATTCCAATGCTATTTAATATTGGAATTGATAATAAGCTTACGGCGGGAGTATTAGCAATATCGCTAAACTATGGGGCCTATATGTCTGAAATTGTTCGTGGATCTATTTTAGCAGTGGATAAAGGGCAAACAGAGGCTTCTATCGCCCTTAATCTCTCGCGTGTTCAACGACTAAGAGTCATTATTTTCCCTCAGGCGCTGCGAATGATGTTACCAGAGTTCGGCAATTATTCCATTCAAATGCTCAAAGCTACATCCCTTGTTTCCTTGATTGGGATGACAGATATTCTATATCACGGTAATATTCTGAGAAGCACTGATTTATCTCAAGCACCAACCGTTTACTTCTTGTTATTAGTATTCTATTTTCTTATGGCTCTGCCACTAATCCTCCTTACTCGTAAATGGGAACAGATATCCAAGAGAGGAGTGGCTAGTACATGAATATAAATTGGAAATGGGATATGTTTTTTGAAGCCTTTCCTTTTATCTTACAAGGAATAGGAGTTACAATAGGATTAACATTTGCTTGCTTTTTATTTGCTTTACTATTTGGTTTCGTGTGGGTCTTCCTGAGGAGAATAAAATCAGGACCAGTCAACTGGCTCGTCACATGGACGATGGAATTCATTCGTTCCACCCCACCTTTAATTCAGTTATTCTTTATCTATTATGCATGGCCAATGGTGCCTGGAGTTGGTGTATCACTATCCTCTTTCGAAAGTGCTATAATTGGGTTAGGCATCCATTTTAGTACATATATTGGCGAAGTCTATCGTTCCGGAATAGAGGGTGTTGATAAGGGACAGTGGGAAGCATCTACTGCGCTCAACTTTTCAACGAGACAAAAGTGGACGAAAATCATTCTTCCACAAGCCATCCCACCTACCATTCCAATGATAGGAAACTATCTTATTATTATGTTTAAAGAAGTCCCACTTGCATCAACCATCGGGGTAGTGGGTATCTTAGCCTTAGCACAAACTTACGGAGCTTCTAACTTCCGAATGCTTGAGGCTTATACGATAGTAGCACTGATATTCCTCGTGCTAAGCTATCCTTCTGCAATTTTAATCAATAAACTAGAAAAGAAGATGAACCTGCGCTTTGATAAAAAAGCAGCGATTCAAGAAAACAAAGGAGCGATTATTTAATGGTTGATTCCGTAATAGAGAATGAAAGTCGATTTATCATTCCAGCTGATACAAAGCCAATAGTGGAATATAAGAATGTCCATAAATCCTTTGGAGATGTCGAAGTATTAAAAGGGTTAAACTTAGATATTTATCCAGGGGAAAAAGTCGCGCTAATCGGTCCAAGTGGTTCTGGAAAAACAACGATCATTCGCATGCTAATGACATTAGAACAACCAACATCTGGAGAAATCATATTTGACGGCAAAAATCTATGGCATATGGAGAAGAAGGGGAAGCTTGTTCCAGCAAATGAAAAGCATTTACGAGAAGTCCGTGGGGATATTGGGATGGTATTCCAGCACTTTAACTTGTTCCCTCATATGACGATTTTACAAAACTGTATGACAGCGCCTATTCATGTGAAAAAAGAATCCAAAGAGACGGCAAGGAACCGTTCCATTGAAATGCTCGAGAAGGTTGGGTTAGGTGATAAATTAGACAATTATCCAAGTCAGCTATCTGGTGGACAAAAGCAACGTGTTGCAATGGCTCGTGCCTTAGTAATGCGTCCTAAAATAATGCTGTTTGATGAAGTAACTTCTGCCTTAGACCCAGAATTAGTTGGTGAGGTGTTAGAGGTTATCCGTGATATTGCGAAAGAAGGAGAAATGGCAATGGTGCTTGTTACCCATGAGATGGAATTTGCACTGGATGTCGCAGACCGTGTCATCTTCTTAGATAATGGCGTTATCGCGGAGCAAGGAACACCAAAAGAGGTTCTTGAGGAATCACATAATGAACGCTTGCAGCAGTTCTTACATCGTTTTAGAAGTTAATTGCTAGAAGCATAAAAGCTGTACGTGGAATGACCCACGTACAGCTTTTTTATTCTAAATCCTCACCGATAATTCTTACTTCACGTTCTAAACTAACGCCAAACTTTTCCTTCACGGTAGCCTGAACATGGCGGATTAAACGAATATATTCGTCAGCAGTTGCATTGTCTTTGTTAACAATAAAACCTGCATGCTTTAAAGAAACCTGTGCACCACCTATTTGTGTACCTTGTAGTCCACTATCTTGAATTAGCTTCCCAGCAAAGTAACCAGGAGGACGCTTAAATACACTTCCACAGGATGGATATTCAAGTGGTTGCTTCGACTCGCGTTTGAAGGTTAAGTCATCCATTACCGCCTTTATTTCATCATAATCCCCTATCTCTAAGGCAAAGGTGGCTTCTAGTACAATATAGCCGTTATCAGCAATGTTACTAGTACGGTATGCTAGATCTAACGCTTTAGCAGGCAATGTTAATACCTCACCATACCGATCTACGACAACCGCACTTTCTAAACAGTCCTTTATTTCTCCACCATAAGCACCAGCATTCATATATAATGCCCCACCTACAGATCCTGGGATACCACAGGCAAATTCCAACCCGGTCAAGCGTTGGTTTAGAGCTTCTCGAGACGTATCAATAATACGTGCACCACTTTGGGCAACAACCTTTGTCCCAACGGTTTTAATCTCGTTTAATTTATATAAATTCATGACGATTCCGCGGATACCGCCATCTTTCACAATTAAATTAGAACCATTTCCTAGTAATGTAAATGGTACTTCTTCTTTGTTCGCAAGCTTAACAATCTGTCTTACTTCTTCATATGTTTCTGGTGTAACGAGCCAATCAGCTGCTCCACCAAGGCGTGTATAAGTATGGTTTTTTAAAGGCTCATTAACCAATACATTCTTCTCTGATGTAATGTTAATTAGCTTTTCATATACATGATGATTGATCACTACAAATCATTCCTTTAATCAAAGTCCAATTAGATAAACTCACATTATCAACATATGTGCGTTATTCTTATGCAAGTTGGAAAGATTACCCGAGCTTCCCTATCTGCAAAAAAGTCATCTTTAATCATTGTAAGTTATTTTTCGTTTTCATGCCACTTAATTGCGAATGCACTATTCTTTTATATGCCCTTTCCATTAATTGCATGCCAACTAATCGTAATGAGCCTTAATTAACTTCTTCTGTATTTAAATAAACCAAGTAAAAAATGCGGCAACACCAGCTAGAATAAGCTTTACCGCGATAAGTGGAACGACAAAAAAGATGGTAATTAGCATAGAAGTCCACAGCAATATTACACCAGTAATCTTGACGGATACAGGAATTCCCTTATCCTCTCGGTAGTTTTTAATATATGGGCTTAGGTACTTTTGTGTGATTAACCATTCATATAGCCTATCTGAGCTACGAACAAAGCAAATTGCAGCAAGAAGGAATAAAGGTGTCGTTGGGCTTAGTGGGACTATGATGCCGATAATCGCTAATCCTAGTGATATTCATCCAACAATAAGTAAACCCATTCTTCTTATCATCTGTTAAATACCCACTATATTTATCATTACTGTAACACCATCCTATCATTTAATCCCTCACTTCTTGTGCTACTTGGAAACATTATCTGACATCTTACCCTGTTGCACAATTCTGTAAAAGCTTGGTTCTCCTTTATCAAAGGTCGTTATATAGTTAAACCCTAATGATGACAATAATTCTAAAGAGGCCTTAAACTCATAGCCTAACGTATCGGCTCTATGAGAGTCAGAACCAAGAGTTATGATCTCTCCTCCCAATTCACGATACAGCTGTAAAATATCATTACTCGGCATTCCACTATCCAATCCATATCGAAAGCCAGATGTATTTAACTCTATTCCCTTCCCCTTTGCTATAACTAATTTTAGAATTTCCGTAATTACTTCATGAAAATCGCTGTTACTCCCCTCTTTGTATCGTTTTACTAAATCAAGATGGCCAAGAACAGAGAAATCGTCAAAATGCTGAATACAGTACAATAATTGCTCATAATAGGTCGCATAAGCTTCCTCTACGGTTCTATTTTGAAAAAATTTACCAGAATGCAAATCCGTACGATCTGTTGTGTGCATAGAACAAATTACAAAGTCAAAGTCCTCCTGCCTCACTAACTCCTTATACCGGTCTAAAAGTTGTGGCTCGACCCCGATTTCTATTCCTTTCTTGATAGTAATCCACTTCTGATATTTTTCCTGCATTTTTTTATACTGCGATCATATGACATTAAATCAAACTCAAAGACGAATGATGGATCTGGATAATCATAATCTATATGCTCAGTAAAACAAATTTCCTTTAACCCAATTTCAATCCCTTTCTTAATGGTTTCCTCCATCGGTGTTGTGCAATCCGCTGAATAATCACTATGTACGTGATAATCAAACATTAAAATTCCCCCCATGACTTGACATTTACTTCCTTACCTTATAGAATACAATATAACTTTAGTTTGATAAAGTGATAAAGTGATAAATTAATAAAGTTTTTAAAAGGAGTCTGTTATGGAACCCTATCCAAAACCATTTTTAACCATACAGGAATATGATGTGCAAGAATCCTTCATTCAAGTATTAAAGAATCGCTTTAGGCAGTATGGCTTTAACCAAGTTAAAACTCCAGCCTTTGAAACGTATGATCTCTATTCATCTGTTCAAGGTACGATTGCGCTAGATGACATGATTAAGTTCATTTCACCTGAAGGAAAGGTACTAGTATTGCGGCCTGATGTTACCATTCCGATTACACAATTAGCCGTATCACAAAATGACGAATTCGAAAAAGAAGCGCGCTACTCATACATACTCGATGTCTTTAGAACTTCTTTTCAAGCCAAATATGGTTATGTCAAAACACAAGCAGGTGTAGAGCTACTTGGAAATCCTCACGCCGAAGCAGATATGGAAGTAATTTCACTTGCTATTGATTGTTTACTAGATTTAGAGTTTACCAATTTCAAGATAGAAATGGGTCATGCAGGGGTCGTAAATGAAATACTCCAAATGCTATCTCTTTCCAAGGAACAAGAGGATCAATTTAAGCAGCTCATCATTTCGAAGAACTTTACTGGTCTAGAGGAGTTCTTATCTAGGCTTGACATAGAACCATCTATGAAAGAGTCATTGCTAACAATCCCGCTTCTATACGGCAAACCAGATGTGGTGTTGGATAAGGCTTTATCACTCTCCCTCACGAATAAGATGACGAGTGCACTGCATCGATTAAAAGAGGTGTTTTCTATGCTAGCCGAATATGGTTTTCGTGATTATATTGTCGTCGATTTAGGACTGATTAGCAGCATGAGCTATTACTCCGATATCACCTTCCAGGGATATATTGAAAATATTGGCAAGCCCGTCTTATTTGGTGGAAGATATGACAATCTAGCTGAACAATTTGCCAGCCCAATACCGGCTATCGGATTTGCTTATGATGTTGACACCCTTCTCTCTGCACGCCCCAATCCGCTTCCAGTAAGAGAGCAAGTAGTCATTCGATTTGATGAGCAGAACGTAGCGGTGGCCATACAATTAGCGAAGCGGTTAAGAGAGTTACACTATCAAACCATTCTATCAAATAGAAATGAAGGAGCTAGTGGCACGTACGTCATTACCATTACTAAATCTAATAAAACGGTCATGTACGAAGGAGAAACCGAGCCATTTAACAGCGAGGAACAACTTCTACAACGATTACAATCCCTAAAGGAGGAGAATACATGCAACCGATAACGCTAGCTTTAGCAAAAGGTAGGACGATAAAAGGTACGATTCGATTACTCCATAAAGCTGGCTATAATTTTACAGACTTACAAGAGAATAGTAGAAAGCTCGTCTTCTTTGATTCGAAACAGGAAGTACAACTGATTTTCGTAAAGGCTGTGGATGTGCCAACTTATGTGGAAAAAGGAGCGGCTGATCTCGGAATTGTTGGAAAGGATAATATTTTGGAATCCGCCAAAGATGTCTATGAAATGCTAGATTTAAAGGAAGGGAAATGTAAGTTCGTCATTGCTGGTAAGGAATCCGCTGTCTTAAACAAAAATCGACTAGTAGTAGCATCCAAATATCCATATATTGCAAATAGTCATTTTCAAAAAAAGGGCATCCAAGTGGAGACCATTAAATTAAATGGCTCTGTTGAGCTAGCCCCGCTAATTGGTATGGCAGATGTCATTGTCGATATTGTAGAAACAGGTAGAACATTAAAAGAGAATGGACTCATCGTTTTAGAAGAGCTTGATCAAATAAGCACTAGATTGATTACGAACAAGGCAAGCTTTGCAACGAAAACGGCTAGAATAGAGACGTTCATTCGCAGTCTACAACGGGCTTTGGAGGGATAAGATGAAGATTATATCTGCAAACCAATTTATGCAAAACCGTCACAACCAAGACCTCGCCCAACAAGGGGGAGCGCTAGACGATACGGTTAAATCTATTATAGAAAAAGTTAGAAAAGATGGCGACAGCGCCGTAAAAGAATTTACCGAACAATTTGATGATGCAGTAATTGACGCGTTAACCGTTTCAGATTCAGAAATGGAGAAGGCAAAGACTATGGTAGGAGAGCCGTTCATAGAATCGTTACAGCTCGCTGCTAAAAATATTGAGGCCTTCCATCGAAACCAACAGGAAACATCATGGTTTACGGACGACCCAAATGGCATCACATTAGGACAAAAGGTTACACCGATTGAGAAGGTAGGAATTTATATCCCAGGTGGAAAAGCGAATTACCCTTCTTCTGTCTTAATGAATGCAATCCCTGCCAAAATTGCTGGCGTAAGCTCCATTAGTATAGCAACTCCTCCAAGGCCAGATGGAAGCATTAATCCATATGTCTTAGTAGCTGCCTCTCTTATTGGAGTTAATCGGATATATAAAATGGGTGGTGCACAAGCCATTGCAGCACTTAGTTATGGAACAGAAACTGTCGAAAAGGTCTATAAAATCGTCGGACCAGGTAACGCCTATGTGGCACGTGCTAAAAAATGGGTCTATGGTGATGTGGCTATTGATATGATTGCTGGCCCAAGTGAAATTTGTATCATTGCTGATGATTCTGCAAACCCTTCTTATGTTGCTGCTGACTTACTATCACAGGCAGAGCATGATGAGGAAGCAAGTGCCATTTGCATTACGACTAGCTCCACATTAGCTAATGAGATTGCCGCTGAGGTAACCAAACAATTAAGCGAATTAGAGCGTCGTGAAATCGCGCAGAAATCAATTCAAAATAAAGGGTGCATCCTTCTTGCTGATTCTGAAAAACAAGCGTTTGATTTAGCTAATCAAATAGCCCCTGAGCACTTACAGCTTATGGTATCCAATCCTTCTGCTAAACTCAGCCAAATAAAAAATGCTGGAGCCATATTCTTAGGGCCGTTTTCACCGGAACCACTTGGAGACTATCTCGCTGGCCCTAATCATACCTTGCCAACGAGTGGGACGGCGAAGTTTTCCTCACCACTTGGCGTGTATGACTTTATCAAGCGATCGAGTATTATCAGCTATTCTAGACATGCATTATTAGAAGTAGCAGACACGATTGATTGTCTAGCTAGAACAGAAGGACTAAAAGGACATGCCATGTCTATCCAAATACGAAGGGACAGTGTTTTATGAGAAAAAGCTCATTATCGCGAAAAACAATGGAGACATCTATTCAATTAGAGCTATCTCTTGATGGAAACGGAACAGCCAGCATACGTACAGGAGTCGGATTCTTCGACCATATGCTTACTCTATTTGCCAAGCATGGATTATTCGATTTATCCCTCGTATGTGATGGCGACTTAGAAGTCGATCAGCATCACACCGTGGAGGATATTGGTATTGTGTTAGGAACGGCATTTAACCGTTGTATTGGGGATAAAGAAGGTATTAATCGTTATGCGTCTGTCACAACACCAATGGATGAAGCACTGACTACTGTAACGATAGATATTAGTGGAAGACCTTATTTGGTTTATAACGTAGAAGGATTAAAGGAAAAGGTTGGTAGCTTTGATACAGAGCTTGTAGAAGAATTCTTCCAAGCTTTCGTTAATCAAGCACAGATTAACCTACATATTAATCTACTTTACGGAAGCAATACACACCATATAATAGAATCGATTTTCAAAGCCTTCGGTCGCGCATTAGACACGGCCAGTATCAAAAATCCAAGAATTGTTGGGGTACCCTCTACGAAGGGAATGCTTTAATAAGGAGGGTTCATATGATAGCCATTATGGATTACGGGGCGGGAAATATAAAAAGTCTTCAATTTACACTATCCCAGCTAAACCTAGAAAATACGCTTACACAAGACGAAGCACTTATCAGAAACAGCCAAGCTATTATACTACCAGGTGTCGGATCGTTCCAAGATGCCATGAAGGAATTAAAGAGAGCTGGCCTAGACAAGATTATCCGCGAAGAGGCAAGCACAGGAAAGCCTATTCTTGGTATCTGTTTAGGTATGCAGTTATTCTACCAAACGAGTGATGAAGGTGGACATTCTGACGGACTTGGATTATTAGAAGGACATATCGAAAGAATTCCTTCTTCTGTTAAGGTACCACATATGGGCTGGAATACACTTCAGCTAAGAAAGGGAGATGATATTACGATGAATCTCCCTGACAATGCATACGTATATTTCGTCCATTCCTATTTTGCCAATAAGGTAGATGGTAATGATGTTATTGGTAGCTGCACATACGGAACGGAAATACCTGTACTTGTACAAAAAGCCAACATCATTGGCATGCAATTTCACCCTGAAAAAAGCAGTGAAGTTGGCTTACAACTTTTAAACAATTTTAAGGAGATGTACCTATGATTCTATTTCCAGCAATTGATTTATTAAACGGCAACTGTGTGCGGCTAACACAAGGGGATTATGCGAAAGAGCAAATCTATAGTGGCAATCCGAACGAGATTGCTAACCAATGGATTTCCCAAGGAGCAGAAGCATTACATATCGTCGACTTAAATGGTGCAAAAACAGGTAAATCAACCAACCAAGCAATTATTCAACAGATCACTTCCAATACGAATGTTCCAGTCCAGGTTGGGGGTGGTATCCGAAGTATCGAGCAGATCGAAGACTATTTAGCTATAGGTGTTGGTCGCGTCATACTCGGTACCGCAGCCATACAGAACCTCCCCCTTATTCGTCATGCCGTGAGCACCTTTAAAGACAAAGTCGCTGTTTCCATTGATGCCCGTAATGGCTATGTTGCGACGGAAGGATGGCGAAAAACAAGTAATGTATTAGCCGTAGATTTAGTAAGGCAGCTTGAGGCTATTGGTGTTCAAACGATTATCTATACAGATATTTTAAAGGATGGTATGTTACAAGGTCCCAACTTCAACGAAATTGAAACCATCCAAAAGGCAACGTCTATGCGTGTGATTGCCTCAGGAGGAATTTCGAATGTGGAGGATGTCATAAAACTAAAAGAAATGGATCTCTATGGCACCATTATCGGAAAGGCTTTATATGATAATAGTCTAAATTTAGTAGAGCTACTGGAGGTAACAGCAGATGTTGGCTAAACGAATTATCCCTTGCCTTGATGTCGATAAAGGAAGGGTTGTAAAGGGCAAGAAATTTCAAGATATTAAGGATGTAGCAGATCCAGTTGAGCTGGCAATGCGCTATAACAATGAAGGCGCAGACGAATTAGTCTTTTATGATATTACCGCATCGAACGAAGAACGTAATATTTTTTTAGATATGGTAGAAAGGGTTGCTGCGACGATTAATATCCCATTTATGGTCGGTGGCGGTATTAGAACCATTGATGATATTTATCGAGTTCTTCATTCAGGAGCTGATAAAGTATCCATTAATAGTGCCGCCATCACGAACCCTACACTCATAGAGACAGCTGCTGCTAAATTCGGCACCCAATGTATCGTGCTATCCATTGATGCTAAAGAAACCGAACCTGGGAAATGGCATGTCTATCAAAATGGTGGCAGAACTAATACCGGGATAGACGCACTAGAATGGGCCATTCAGGGAGAGCAATTAGGTGCTGGTGAGCTTGTTATTAATTCCATCGATGTAGATGGGATAAAAAACGGTTATAACCTCCCCCTTACCAAGGCAATAGCTGATCAGGTTAATATACCGATTGTTGCTAGTGGTGGAGCTGGAAGCCCTGTACATTTTCAACAAGTGTTACGTGATAATATCGCAGATGCAGCACTTGCTGCTTCGGTTTTTCACTATGATCTAATTAATATAGCGTCCCTGAAACAATATTTAGCTCAACAAAATATCCAAATAAGGAGTGTTTCTTAATGGATCCATTAAATATAGAGAAATTATTTATAAAAAGCAGCTTAATCCCTGCCATTATCCAGGACCAATCCTCCGGAAATGTCTTAATATTAGCTTATATGAATCAAGAGTCCTTACAAAAAACAATCGACACCAAAGAAACATGGTTTTACTCAAGGAGTAGAGAAGCACTTTGGAATAAAGGAGCAACATCAGGAAATAAACAAATCGTCCATCAGATTACGTATGATTGTGATGCCGATAGTCTCCTCATCACCGTAGATCCTAAAGGACCAGCTTGTCATACTGGAGAGGAGACTTGTTTTCACCATACGTTATATCAAGGAAAAGATCCTTCGTTTCCGATTATCCAAAAAGTAGCTTCCCTGATTAAAAGCCGGAAGCAGGAAGCCATTGCAGATTCGTATACAGCGTATTTATTCCGCGAAGGCATCGATAAAATTCTCAAGAAAGTAGGAGAAGAAACTAGTGAAGTGATAATTGGAGCAAAAAACCAAGATAACGAAGAAACAATTTGGGAGATAGCCGATCTTACCTACCATATATTAGTTCTAATGGAACAAATGGGCATTACAGAATCTGATATTAAAGAAGAACTAATCAAAAGGCATCTTGCTAAAGAGGGGAAATAGAATGAGTAAGTATTGGAGTTCCATGGTGAATCGTACAGACCCTTATGTTCCTGGTGAACAAATAAATGATTCCTCCTTGATTAAGCTAAATACAAATGAAAATCCGTATCCACCTCCTGAATCGGTTATACAGGCCATACAGAATGAAATTGGGGAATCCTTGAAGTTATATCCATCGCCAACTGTTGATGAATTAAGGGAAGCCATTGCTAAAGCATATGATGTAAGAAAAGAAAATATTTTTGTAGGAAATGGCTCGGATGAGGTGCTTGCCTTTTCCTTTATGGCCTTTTTTGAACCAGGAGTAACAATACGTTTCCCAGCTATTACGTATAGCTTTTACACTGTTTATGCTAAGCTGTTTAACATACCTTATGAAGAGGTTACATTAAATCAGGACTTTACATTACATACGAATTCCTTACTCCATTCAGAAGGCGGGGTAATTTTCCCTAACCCGAATGCACCTACAGGCATACTATTACCTATCGAGCAAATAGAGGAAATCCTTTTGCATAACCAGGAAAAAGTCGTTATCATTGATGAAGCATACAGTGATTTTGCAAAGGAGTCAGCTGTACCACTTATACAGAAATATCCTAATTTGCTTGTGATACAAACCACTTCAAAATCTAGGTCACTAGCAGGACTTAGAGTTGGCTATGCAATCGGAAGCCCAGAATTAATTGAGGGCCTAAATAACATAAAAAACTCCTTTAACTCGTATACGATAGATCGACTAGCTATGGCAGGCGCCATAGCTGCTATGAACGCAGACTCTTACTACAAAAAGACAACAGCCAAGGTGATTGAAACGCGAGAATGGCTTAGTGAAGAACTATCTCAACTAGGATTTCACATATTACCTTCACAAGCTAACTTCATCTTTATTTCTCATCCAACTAAGAAAGCGAAATCGTTATATGTTCAGCTAAAGGAGAACGGTATATTAGTTAGGCACTTCTCAAAGGCAACTATAGATAAATTCATTAGAATTACTATAGGCACAAAACAAGATATGATTACATTGCTAGAAAGACTGAAAATCATCTTACAAAAACCTGAAAAATAATCGTGCTTATAAAAAAGTACATGGCTCGATTTGCCATGTACTTTTCCATAATTTTAAATATGCTTCTCAATATTTGCATCATCCATTAATTCTTCTACCTTAGCTTGTAAAGCGTCTGCTTCACGTTGTTCCGTTAGCTGCTGTTCGATAATTGGTTCTGCCTGCTCGAACTCCATGATATTTTCCATATCTTTCTTTAATTGATCATATGTCTCTTTTATATCATCTTCTGTTACTTCAGCAATTTCGATTTCTTCCTCAATAAATTGATTTAGAATTTGTGAAAAACGAATTTGATCTTTTAAAGAATCCTCTGTTAGGTTATACGTTTCTAAATAAGCTTCAAATTGCTCTTCATTTTCTGATTTTAACGTATCTAACTCTTCTTGTACGTTTTCCTCCGAAACTTCAATACCTAATCGTTCTGCTTCTTGCTTAATTAACTCTTGGGCAATAATCTCATTAAGCGTAATTTCCTTAATGTTTTCTTTATCTTCTATATCTTGTCCAAATTGATACGCACGAATTTTTGTTTGTAAATATATCGTATTATAGTGATGACCTGTTACTTCTGTATCATTAATGTTAATCACTACATCGTCATCTGTTACCTTTTCATCTTCTTCCATCGTAATATCCTGAGGCTGTATGGTCTCTTGTGCTTTTTCTTCTTTATCATCTCCACACGCAGCTAATATAGCGATTAAACCTATCATCATGAAGCTTACTATTAATTTTTTCATGTTATACCTCATTTCCTAAGTAGTAGTTCTATTCAAACATAATTTGGACTGCGAATGCAAGAAACTGCACTATCCTTATAAGAAAGAACTGAAATTTCCCTATTACAGAACACATAGCTTAAGAATAAAGCAGAATCAAAACCACCAGTGTGAACTGGTGGTTTGCTCTGCGGCTTGAAGCCTCTTTTACCGGCCTTGGCCTTAAAGGCCCACTGAATGGTTTTCCCTTACGCACCACATCCACGCACTGATTCTAAAGA
>NZ_JBCPXV010000046.1:0-22821 GCF_039581225.1 Ornithinibacillus proteolyticus
TCTCTGGTTGATATTTACAATGAACATCATTCCCAAAGGGAATAATCATGGAGGAGCCGTATGCGATGACCCGCACGTACGGAACTGCGAGAGGCGCATGAGTGATTCATGCGCCTACTCTATTTGTCACAAAAGTAAAGGTTTCCATGTGAAATTTAGGAATAAAGGGGTCTATCAATCGCAAGAAGGGTTATTAAAAGAAGTCTAATTGTTACTTAGGGCAGGGAATGAAAGTAACCCAATGGTGATGTTACGTTTACAAGTTTGGACAGAAGTTTAGAAGAAAGGGCTGAGACAAAAAAATATATCCTAGTAAAAACCGAATAATGGCGAGTATCGTGTATATTTGGTTTTACAGGTAATTCCTTTCGTTATGTCCCAGCCTCAAAGGATATTTCTTATGACAAATACTGCCTTGCCTTTTGCGTGTTAGCAAAATGCACCTTCGCGCATGTTTGTAGCACATCTTCTCCTTGCTCACGTATTATCCGAGCGATGGTCTGGTCAACTAGTTTTGATGCACCTTTTCTTAGTTCAATACCAACTTGCTCAGAAAGCTTGTCCATTTCCTTTACAAAGCTTGCCCTAGCAATGATGGATGCAGTAGCAACAGCTATGGAATGGCTTTCAGCTTTGGTCATGAAATAGGTCTTGTTAGGTAGCCGCCCTTTTTCTGAAGCGATATGCTTTTTATATACATTCGGTTCGCAAAATTGGTCAATCAGGATACCTTCATAGGGTGTACTTTCAATTTTGGTTAATAGTTTACGAATGGCATGATGATGAAGCATGGCTTTCATCTTACCTTGCGACCATCCCTTTTTTTGGAGGCTGTTATACTTTGGATTATGTAGGATTAGTAACGAATAAGGAATTCGCATTTGTGCGATTTCCTTTGCTAACTGGATTATTTTCTCATCGGTTAGATTTTTTGAATCTTTTACCCCAATCTCTTTTAGTAAAGAAATCTGAGAAGAGCTAATAAAAGCACTAGCAACTGTAATCGGTCCAAAGTAATCCCCTGTCCCTGCTTCATCAGATCCAATATGGGATGCGGTAAATAGTGTATCAGGTGGTGTATATAGTGTGTTGGAAGAGGACTTGTACTGTTTTGGATTCTTACTTTCTACGACATTCGATTGATCTGACCATTTATCCATTTCTTCATTTGCATGTTTCCCTTGAAAAAGTACCTTTCCAGATTTATATGCTGTAATCACCACATTGGAAGTTTTTGCACGAAAAACAGCCCCTTGTGGAGTAGTGGTTAATGATTTATGATAATATTGCTTCATCTTTTCCATTACTTCATTTGCAAGTAGTAAAACATTTTGTGACATGAAAGTTCATCCTTTCTTTTCATAATGACTATAACAAAGATTTTACGAGAAAGAAATCCATAAAATTCATGTAGGAACAGTTTCCTAATTGTCTGTCTTCATGTTAAGATAAAATATAGAAATTGCTAGAATCGTTAAATAAGGTAGGAGGGTAACCTAGTGACCCAAAAACAAGATAAAACACGTGTAACCGTTGAAATAAGAAATAGATCATATACAATTGTTGGTGATGAAGATGCTAGTCATGTTCGATTAGTGGCTAGTTTAGTGGATCAAAAAATGAGAGAAATTCATGAAATGAACCCACAGCTCGATACTGCTAGTCTTGCTGTGTTGACAGCTATAAATTCTATGAATGATTACCTAGCATTAAAAGAAGACTATGCATCATTACTAGGTTCAATTAAAAAAGAAAGAGGATAAATTACATATGATAGATTTAGTACTTATAGTGTTATTACTTTTCGGTTTCCTTGTAGGTTTGAAACGGGGACTGATACTTCAGGCGGTGCATTTGCTAGGTTTTATAGTTGCCTTTATTGTAGCTGCCTCTTTTTATGACGACCTGTCTAAGCATTTAGAACAATTTATTCCATACCCTACGCTTACGGATGATAGTTTATGGGCTGATTTCTTAGCTGCGCTACCAATCGAAAATGCGTTTTATAATGCAATTTCCTTTGCGGTTATTTTCTTTGCAGCTAAAATTGGGTTGCAAATTTTGGCATCGATGATTGATGTGATTGCTTCATTACCAATATTGAATTCCATTAACAAAATATTTGGAGCAATTCTTGGATTTTTAGAAGTATATTTAATTCTATTTGTAATCTTATATATCATTGTACTGACTCCAGTTGGAACTATACAAGAATACGTAAATAATTCAAATGTAGCATTATTTATAGTTGAACATACACCATACTTCTCGGAAAAGATTAAAGATTTATGGTTTAACCATATTGTTGCGATGATTAATTGATAAAGAAAAGGCTAATTCATAATACTAGGATTATCATTGTATGCTAGGTACAATATAGATGATTCGTTATGAATTAGCCATGTTTTTTAATCGGCTTTTTTTACGAATTGAACGAAAAATGTATCGAATTTGAAACAAATTTTAAAATAGGTGATAAAGATGGCTATAAATAAAAAAGACGTAATAAAGTTATTAGAAACAATTGCTATATATTTAGAATTAAAAGGGGAGAATCCTTTTAAAATCTCCGCTTTTAGAAAAGCGGCACAGGCATTAGAAAGAGATGATCGCTCTTTAGCAGATATGAAGGATTTCACAGAAATAAAAGGAATTGGGAAGGGGACAAGTACGGTAATCGCTGAATACCTTGAACAGGGTAGGTCAGAGACGTTAGAAGAGCTTAAAAGAGAAGTACCTGAGGGCCTAATTCCGCTTTTAAATGTACCTGGTCTAGGTGGTAAGAAGCTTGCTAAACTCTATCAAGAGCTCGATGTTGTGGATGCGGAAACATTGAAGGCAGCCATTGAGTCTGGAAAGGTAGAAGGATTAGCTGGTTTTGGGAAAAAATCGGCTGAGAAAATACTTGCTGCATTAAATGAGATTGGCAAGAGACCTGAACGCCTACCTATTGCATATATGCTTCCTATTGCAGAACGAATTGAAGAATATTTACAGTTAATTCCAGCGATACAACAATTTTCAAGAGCCGGTTCATTAAGAAGAATGAAAGAAACGATTAAGGATTTAGATTTTATTATCGCAACCGACGATATCGAGCAGGTGCGTGAAGCGTTACTTCAAATACCAGCTTTAAAAGAAGTGATTGCTAAAGGGGATACAAAGATTTCGGTAACATTAGATGATGTTTATGATGTAAATGTTGATTTTCGTTTAGTAGCGGATAACGAGTTTGCAACGACACTTCATCATTTCACTGGTTCCAAGGATCATAATGTGGCCATGCGTCAGCTGGCAAAATCAAGAGGCGAGAAAATAAATGAATATGGTATCGAAGTGGAGGAGACGAATGAAATTTTAACCTTTTCGACGGAAGAGGAGTTTTTCCAACACTTTGGCCTACACTATATCCCACCTGAGATAAGGGAAGATACAGGTGAAGTGGCTGCATTTCAAGAGCCGATTGATTTAGTAGCATTACACGATATTCGTGGGGATCTTCACATGCATACAACTTGGAGTGATGGTGCTCAAACGCTTGAAGAAATGGTAAATCAGGCTAGAAGTTATGGCTACGAATATATTGCGATAACCGATCATTCCAAAAATTTGCGGGTTGCCAATGGATTAAATGAAGATCGTCTTAGAAGCCAACGGGAAGAAATTGCTAAGCTTAATGAAAAATATACAGACATCCATATCTTTGCAGGGGTAGAAATGGACATTTTAACAGATGGCTCCCTTGATTTTTCTGATGATTTTCTAAAAGAGATGGATTATGTGATAGCTGCTATTCATTCTAGTTTTAGCCAATCGGAAGAGCTTATTATGAAGAGATTGTTTACGGCTTTAGAGAACCCTTATGTATCGTTAATTGCTCATCCTACTGGTAGGTTAATCGGAAGAAGAGATGGATATAAGGTTAATTTGGATAAGTTAATAGAACGAGCAAAAGAAACGAATACAGCACTAGAAATAAATGCAAATCCGAATCGATTGGATATTTCGGCGGAATGGGCTCGGGCGGCACAGGACGCTGGTGTGAAAATTGCTATTAATACAGATGCCCATAATTATACAATGCTAGAACATATGAAATATGGTGTCGGTGTTGCAAGGAAGGGCTGGTTAAAGAAGGATACCGTGTTAAATTCTTGGTCAAAAGAGAAACTAATGGCGTACTTTAACCGTAATAAATAAAAGCCTAAACGACATCTCGGTAAAGGAGCAAGTAAATGAACGAACGTATTTTACGAGTATTAGATTTTCAAAAAGTCATTGATCGCCTAGTCCAACAAGCCCAAACGAGTTTGGGAAAGGATTTGGCAGCTAGACTTAAGCCATCTACTGATTTAGAACAGGTTAATTCATTACAGGAAGAAACAGATGAAGCTAGTCAGGTCATCCGATTAAATGTGCCTGTACCCCTTGGCGGAATTTTTGATATACGTCCTAGTCTTAAACGTAGTGTAATAGGTGGGGTATTAAGTACTTCTGAATGTTTAGATGTTGCAAATACAATATATGGTGGACGGCAGGTAAAGGATTTTATTTTAGGATTAGATGAGGATTTACCTATTTTAAAAGAATTAGTGGAAGGTATATCACCATTAAGAAATCTCGAGCTAGAGATTAAGCGTTGTATCGATGATCATGGACAAGTGATGGATAGTGCTACAGAGAAGTTAAGGGGGATCCGTTCTTCTATTCGTACACATGAAAGCAGAATTCGGGAAAAATTAGAAAGCTATACGAGAACGAAAAGTAATATGCTATCGGATGCCATTATCACGATTCGAAATGAGCGATATGTATTACCAGTTAAACATGAATATCGCGGAGCAGTTGGTGGAATCGTTCATGACCAATCAGCTTCTGGTCAGACACTGTTCATGGAACCAAAAGCAGTTGTTGATTTAAATAACCAATTACAAGAGCTGCGCGCTAATGAAAAACAGGAAATTGATCGTATTTTACGTGAATTGAGTCAACATATTGCAGAGGAAGAAGTATCCTTATCGGAAAATGTACAGATACTTGCGCAAGTGGATTATATGTTTGCTCGAGCTAATCTGGCACGAGAAATGAAAGCCTCTAGACCAACAATGAATAATCAAGGATATATTAAGATGCAGCAAGCTCGTCATCCGCTAATTGCGCCAGATGAAGTGGTTGCCAATGATATAGAAATTGGAAAAGAGTATACCTCCATTGTTATAACGGGTCCGAATACGGGTGGTAAGACGGTTACCTTGAAAATGGTAGGCTTATGCACTTTAATGGCTCAATCTGGGTTGCAAGTGCCAGCTTTAGATGGTTGTGAAATGGCTGTATTTGAACATGTTTTTGCAGACATTGGTGATGAACAATCCATTGAACAGAACTTAAGTACATTCTCATCCCATATGACGAACATTGTGGATATATTAAATCATGTTGATAATCGGACACTCGTCTTATTTGATGAATTAGGAGCTGGGACAGATCCCCAAGAAGGTGCTGCACTAGCTATGTCTATATTAGATGAAGTTGTATCAAGAAATGCAAGGGTAATTGCGACTACACACTACCCTGAGCTGAAAGCATATGGTTACAATCGTGAACAAGTAATTAACGCTTCCATGGAATTTGATGTACAAACCTTGCAACCTACGTATCGTTTATTAATAGGCGTACCAGGTCGCAGTAATGCATTTGAAATTTCTAAAAGACTTGGGTTAGATCCAACCATTATTGATCGAGCTAAAAGTCATATCGGTGTAGATTCTAAAAACGTAGAGAATATGATAGCATCGCTAGAAAAATCGAAAATTCAAGCAGAAAAGGAATATGAGGAAGCACATGAAATTTTGCTTGAAAGTGAACGTCTAAGAAAGCAAATGGAAGCGGAATGGAATCAATTCGAAACAAAACGTGAGGCCTTATATAAAAAGGCAGAGGAGAAAGCGGAAAAAGCAATTCGTAAAGCTCGTGAAGAAGCAGAAATTATTGTAAGTGAAATTCGCAAGATGAAAACAGATGCTCAGTTGAAGGAACATGAGTGGATTGAAGCAAGAAAGATGTTAGAAGAAGCACAGCCCAAATTATCTTCTAAACCAGATGGTAAAAAGGAATCAAAAGCTTCTAATGAAGTGTTAAGTCCGGGGGATGAAATTAAACTTTTAACCTTAAATCAAAACGGTTCAGTTCTGGAAAAAATAAGTGATTCTGAATACCTTGTTCAAGTTGGTATTATGAAAGTAAAAGTAAAACGAAGTGATTTGCAATTAATTGGTAAACCAAAACAAACAACGTATCAAAAACCGTTAGCAACTGTAAAAGGATCGAATTACCATGTGCCATTAGAATTAGATTTACGTGGTGAACGGTTTGAGGATGCCTTGTTGAAATTAGAGAAGTATATAGACGATGCCACCCTAGCAGGTTATCCAAAGGTGTCTATTATCCATGGTAAGGGAACAGGAGCCCTTCGAAAAGGTGTACAGGATTTTGTGAAAAATCATCCAAGTATTGCATCTACAAGACCTGGTGCAGCTGGTGAAGGTGGAAGCGGTGTAACCGTAATCGAATTTCGATAAGATAGTGAGGGGGATGTTGTCATGAGTAGCTTTTGGGAGAATGTATTAGTAGATATAGCAGCTAGTTTTAGTGTGGTCATTCTTTGTACAGTAGTTTTTTTAGCTGTGTTTGAACTTGTTACGAAATATAAGAACTGGGAAGAAATTCGCAAAGGAAATATTGCTGTAGCTATGGCTACAGGTGGGAAAATTTTTGGTATTACAAATATCTTCCGGTACTCGATTGAGCATAATGATACATTATTGACTAGTATTGCTTGGGGTTCGGCAGGATTCTTTTTACTATTAATAGCTTACTTTATTTTTGAATTCCTTACACCAACGATTAGTATTGATGAAGAAATCGGAAAAGGAAATAAAGCAGTAGGACTTATATCAATGATTATATCCATCGGGCTATCGTATGTGATTGGTGCAAGTATTATTATTATCTAAACATTTGTAGAGGGAGAACATTATGGAGACTTTGGCAAAAGTATGTATCGGAGTGGCAGCCGTCTTTGTTATCGTTGGAGTTTTATACCTTGTATTTGATTTTAATTTTAGTATTTTTTAATACAGAAAGAAAAAATTATCAAAAAAATAAAAATAAAATTTCAAAAAATATAAATTAGTCGGTATAATAGAACTAACTAAATGTAAAAGGAGGTTAGTTTTATGGGGGAACAAAAGAGATGGCATGATCTCTACCCTAACGAAATACCGACTTCTCTTTCTTATGATGAGAGGCCTTTACAGGATTTTTTAAAGGATACGGTTTCTCAATACGGGGAAAAGAAAGCGCTTTATTTTATGGGGAAGGAACTAACGTTTGCGGAATTGTATGAGCAGGCTAGTAAGTTTGCTAACTACCTACAAGGTTTGGGTGTTGAAAAGGGAGATCGTATCGCTATCATGTTACCTAACTCACCACAATCTGTTATCGCATATTATGGCTCGTTAATGGCTGGTGCGATTGTAGTGCAAACCAATCCGCTTTATACGGAGAGGGAACTGGAATACCAGTTAACTGATTCTGGATCGAAGGTAATTGTTTGCCTTGATATCTTAGTTCCAAGAGTAACTAATGTGAAGAAGGATACCCAACTAGAGCATATGATCGTCACGGGGATAAAGGACTACTTACCATTTCCTAAAAACTTAATCTATCCATTTATTCAAAAGAGGCAATATAATATGGTGGTAAAAGTAGAAGAATCTGCAGATACACATGTGTGGACCGAAATAATGGATAAGGCGCAGGTGAAATACGAGGAAGTATTCGTAGATCCGGTTGAGGATGTAGCCATACTTCAATACACAGGTGGGACTACTGGATATCCAAAAGGTGTGATGTTGTCACATCGAAATCTTGTGGCAAACGCTAAAATGTGTGAAGCTTGGATTTATGAGATGAAAAAGGGAGAAGACATTATTCTCGGAGTTCTTCCTTTCTTCCATGTGTACGGGATGACAGCGGTAATGAATATATCCATATTCACTGCTTCGAAAATGATCTTATTACCGAAGTTTGACGCGGGGGATGTATTAAAGACTATTCATAAGCAAAAACCAACTGTTTTTCCAGGAGCACCTACAATTTATATTGGTTTATTAAACCATCCAGACTTAAATAAATATGATCTGTCATCGGTAAATGCCTGTATTAGTGGTTCTGCTCCATTACCAGTAGAGGTTCAGGAGAAATTTGAGAGTGTAACTGGTGGGAAATTGGTGGAAGGCTATGGTTTAACGGAATCATCTCCAGTTACACACGCCAATTTCATTTATGAAAAAAGAGTCAGTGGCAGTATTGGTGTGCCATGGCCGGATACAGATGCTAAAATCCTAAATATGGAAACGTATGAAGAGGTTGAAGCTGGCGAGATTGGGGAGCTTGCAGTCAAAGGTCCACAAATCATGATGGGATATTGGAATAGGCCTGAAGATACAGAGAATACCTTAAAGGATGGTTGGCTATTAACTGGTGATCTTGGCTATATGGATGAGAACGGATACTTTTTTATTGTCGATCGGAAGAAGGATATGATTATTGCTGGGGGTTATAATATCTACCCTAGAGAGGTAGAAGAAGTACTTTATGAGCATGAAGCAATTCAAGAGGTAGTAGTAGCTGGTGTACCAGATCCATACCGCGGGGAAACAGTAAAAGCGTATGTGGTTTTAAAAGAAGGATATCATGTGACAGAAGAGGAGCTTAATACATTCTGTAGGGAAAGATTAGCTGCATATAAAGTTCCTAGAATCTATGATTTTCGTGATGAATTACCTAAAACTGCGGTCGGAAAAATCTTGAGAAGACAATTAGTAGATGAAGAGAAAAGTAAGGCAGAGCAAGAAGTTAGTACTACTTGAGCATTTGCTCAAGTATTTCGGAAAAGTGTACAAGCATATATTGACAGAATGTGATTCTCCCTTTAGAATAAAATATGAATGATGATTCATTCATATTTTATTCATTTTGCTTTATGTTTGAAGGAGAAAAGTCATGAAAAACAATAAACCGAAGTATAAGTTAATCATTGATGCAGCTGTCGATGTAATCGCAGAAAACGGCTACCACGCTTCACAAGTTTCTAAAATTGCTAAAAAAGCAGGGGTGGCTGACGGAACAATTTACTTATATTTCAAGAACAAAGAGGATATTTTGGTCTCAGTATTTGAGGAAAAAATGGGACAATTTATCGAACAGATAGTTGCAGCAACGAACGAACGAGAAAATGCTAGTGAAAAGTTGTTAACGTTAATAGAAATGCATTTTAGTCAACTTGCAGCCAATCACCATCTCGCTATCGTAACCCAGTTAGAACTAAGACAGTCCAATTTATCTTTACGTCAGCAAATTAACCGGATATTAAAGCCATATCTCGTAGTGATTGATGAAATCGTAAAAGAAGGGGTAGAGGAGAAGCTATTCCGTAGCGATATCAAAATACCGTTAATTAGACAAATGATCTTTGGGACTTTAGATGAAACGGTTACAAACTGGGTAATGAACGAGGAAAAATATGATTTAATAGGATTAGCACCATCTGTTCATGAATTAATTACAAAAGGGGTTTCGGTGAAATAAGTACATAAGCTTGATATTTTAAACTATCTTATTAGCTTCAGATGAGAGATACTATTTATAAGCGGTCTGAATATTCACTGTAAGAGATTCGGGCCGCGTCTTAAGTGTAAATAACATGAAAAAAGGGGTGTTATGATGGGAACTATTCATTACGAATTGAATGGGCATGTTGTGATATTAACCATTCAAAGTCCACCTGCTAATGCATTATCTAGCAAACTTTTGAATGCGCTTTCTGATAAGTTGGATGAAATGGAGTCAGATGAGAAAGTGAAGGCTATTCTTTTGAAAGGTGAAGGCCGATTCTTTTCAGCAGGGGCTGATATTAAAGAGTTTACGTCCTTACAGGGAGCCTCAGACTATCAATCGCTTTCTGAATTCGGTCAACAACTATTTGACCGAATAGAGAACTTTTCAGTCCCTGTAATTGCAGCAATTCATGGTGCGGCTTTAGGTGGCGGGATGGAACTTGCGATGGCATGCCATATCAGAATTGCTACGAACAATGCAAAGTTGGGCCTACCAGAGCTGTCCCTAGGAATAATACCTGGTTTTGCTGGAACACAACGCCTTCCACAATATGTTGGGACAGCAAAAGCATATGAAATGATTTTAACTGGTGAACCAATCACGGCTCATGAGGCCTATCAATTTGGATTAGTGAATCGTGTTGTCGATGAAGAACAATTAATAGATGCTGCAACAGAACTAGCAGAAAAAATCGCTTCAAAGAGCAAGCCAACGATTACTAGAATAATGCAATTAATTCCTTATGCGAAGACAGAGCGATTTGCAAATGGTGTTAAAGCGGAAGCAGAAGCATTTGGCGAGATATTTGGATCAGAAGATGCAAAAGAAGGGGTTCAAGCTTTCATTGAAAAACGAAAGCCTAACTTTATAGATAAATAGTAAACAAGAGGAGGAACTCAGATGAATATTTATGTGTTATTAAAAAAGACCTTTGACACAGAAGAGAAAATCGTCGTGACAAATGGTCAAATCGAGGATGATGGTGCAGAATTTATCATTAACCCATATGATGAATATGCAGTAGAAGAAGCAATCAAACAACGTGATGAGCATGGTGGGGAAGTCACTGTTGTGACAATTGGTGATGAAGATTCAGAAAAACAACTACGTACTGCTCTAGCGATGGGAGCTGATAAGGCAGTACTAATTAATACAGAAGATGATCTAGAAGATGGCGATCAATTTACCACTACAAAGATATTGGAAGCGTTCTTTGAAGATAAAGAAGTTGATTTAATATTAGCTGGTAATGTGGCAATTGATGAAGCAAGTGGGCAAGTAGGTCCTAGACTTGCTGAGCGTTTAGGCATTAACTATGTGACGACCATTACTAGCCTTACGATTGATGGGGATACAGTGAGCATCGATAAAGATGTGGAGGGAGATGTTGAGAAAATCGAAACATCTTTACCATTATTAGTTACATGTCAACAAGGTTTAAATGAACCAAGATATCCTTCTTTACCAGGTATTATGAAAGCGAAGAAAAAGCCGTTAGAAGAATTAGAGATTGACGATTTGGATTTAGATGAGGATGAACTAGAGCCTAAAACAAAGACGATAGATATATTCTTACCACCTGAAAAAGAGGCTGGAAGAGTATTAGAAGGCGAGTTAGAGGAGCAAGTAAAGGAGCTTGTTTCGCTGCTAAGAAACGAAGCGAAAGTACTTTAATGACGGAAAGGAGCAATTAGGATGAGTGAAAAATTACTAGTTATAGGTGAATCGAGAGATGGTGTGCTACGTAATGTTACTTTCGAAGCAATCGCTGCAGCGAAAAAAATAAATGACGATGCAGAGATCGTTGGTGTACTCTGTGGAAGTGATGAATTAGAATCGCTTGCACAAGAAATGATATATTATGGGGCGGATAGAGTAGTAACCGTTAAAGATGAAAAGCTAGCCTCCTATACTTCTGATGGCTATGGTCAGGCGGTATTATCCATTATTGAGGATGAAGAACCATACGGTATTGTAATGGGACATACGGCAATTGGAAAAGATTTAACTCCTAAAATTGCAAGTAAATTGGAATCGGGTTTAGTATCAGATGCTGTTGATATTTCGCATGATGGTGATGAGGTTGTTTTCACTAGACCGATTTACTCTGGTAAAGCTTTTGAGAAAAAAGTTGTTACTGAGGGTATTGTATTTGTTACCATTAGACCGAACAATATTCAAGCTTTAGAACGAGATGAATCACGAACTGGTGAAGTGCAAGATAAAGCCGTTGATATTACGGACTTATGTACTGTAATTAAAGAAGTATTACGAAAAGCTACAGATGGTGTTGATTTGTCTGAAGCGAAGGTTGTTGTTGCTGGTGGACGTGGTGTGAAAAGTGCTGATGGTTTTAAACCATTATATGAGCTTGCTGAAGTATTAGGTGGTGCAGTAGGCGCATCTCGTGGAGCTTGTGATGCAGATTACTGTGATTATTCGTTACAAATTGGTCAAACGGGTAAAGTAGTAACCCCAGATCTATACATTGCGGTAGGTATTTCTGGAGCAATCCAACATCTAGCCGGAATGTCTAACTCGAAAGTAATCGTTGCCATCAACAAAGACCCAGAAGCAAACATCTTTAACGTAGCTGACTATGGAATTGTGGGAGACTTATTTGAAATCGTCCCACTGCTTACAGAAGAAATTAAAAAGTTAAAAAGCCTGGTACAAAACTAAAATAAAGGTAATAAAAAACGAACCATCACTATCATTACCCGGAAATATACGGAGACTCCTATGGGAGGAAAGGGCACTGCCTGAGACCCTGGAAGAGCGTTAGCTCTGAGGAGGCTCACCAGCCGCACGCGGACGTAGTATATTTCCGGGGCGGATTTGATGCGCTAACTTTCATGTTCGGTTTATCCTATGTTAGAAATCGTTTTGTCCCAGTCTCTAAGTCATGATGCGATCGAATGTAGCTGTATTAGACAGCCCGGAGTACAAGCTGATTTTCAGGTAAGGGTAATCAAGACCTACAGAGCATCTTGAAGGTGCTTTCCTAACCCTACTTGCAGAATAGCGTGTACTCGGGGCTGTGTGCTTGTTTAAATAGCTAAATCAAATAGATTTATTGGTTACATCATGTCGAATGATATTGTATTTTTATTAGGATAAGAAACCTAAGATTAAGCAAACTGTTAGTAAGGTTTGTAAATTTAATGGTATACTTTTGTTGAATTGAAGTAAAAGGAGGAATTAGAGTGGCTATTAAAAATGTATCTGATCAAAACTTTGCAGATGAAACCTCTAAAGGTTTAGTATTAGCTGATTTCTGGGCACCATGGTGTGGTCCTTGTAAAATGATAGCTCCAGTTCTAGAAGAAATAGATGGAGAAATGTCAGAAAAAGTGCAAATCGTTAAACTTGATGTAGACGAAAACCAAGAAACAGCAAGTAAATTTGGTGTTATGAGTATTCCAACATTATTATTATTCAAAGATGGTAATGTAGTTGACCAAGTAATTGGATTCCAACCTAAAGAAGCTTTAGTGGAATTAATCAATAAACACGCATAAGTCGATACTGATTATGAAAGATAAACAATCCCTTGTTGCAGCATGTGACAGGGGATTGTTTTCTACCGCCATTTTAACCTTTAAGGAATGACGATAATGAACCAGAATATCCAAGAAAAACTAGCAGTATTACCAGCAAAGCCCGGTTGCTATTTAATGAAGGATAGACATAATACAATAATCTATGTAGGTAAGTCCAAACTACTGAAAAACCGTGTCCGTTCTTACTTCACTGGTGCACATGACCAAAAGACACAGCGGTTAGTACAGGAAATTGAGGATTTTGAATATATCATCACGTCTTCAGAAATAGAAGCCCTTATTTTAGAAATGAATTTAATAAAGAAATATGATCCGAAATATAATGTTATGCTGAAGGATGATAAGTCTTATCCCTATTTAAAAATAACCGCAGAGAGACATCCTAGGTTAGTCATAACACGTAAAGTTAAAAAAGATAAAGGAAAGTATTTTGGCCCTTATCCGAACGTAATTGCTGCTAGAGAAACAAAAAAGCTATTAGATCGATTGTATCCATTGCGAAAATGTAATAATCCTCCGGGAAAACCTTGCTTGTATTACCATATGGATCAGTGTCTTGCGTGTGGTAATGAACCACCTAATGAGAGTTTTTATAAAGATATTGTGCAAGAGATTCAATCATTTCTCCAAGGTGGATTCAAGCATATAAAACAAACACTTACACAAAAAATGCAAGCTGCTAGTGAACAATTAAACTTTGAACGGGCAAAGGAACTACGTGATCAAATCCAGCATATTGAAGTTGTCATGGAACAGCAGAAGATGACATTAAATGATAGCGTAGACCGGGATGTATTTGGTTATAGCTATGACAAAGGTTGGATGTGTATCCAAGTGTTCTTTATCCGTCAAGGAAAGTTAATAGAACGAGATGTTTCCGTTTTTCCTTTCTTTGATGAGGCAGAGGATACGTTTCTTAGTTTCATTGGTAGATTTTATCTCCATGAAAATCATCCGAAACCAAAGCAGATTTTCGTTCCTATCGGTACAGATACCAAGGTTTTAGAAGAACTTTTAGAGATAGATGTACACACGCCATACCGAGGTAGAAAAAAAGAGTTAGTCGAATTGGCGATGGAAAATGCCAAGGCTTCTTTATCAGAGAAATTCTCTATTATTGAACGAGATGAAGAAAGAACTATATTAGCAGTAGAGAAGCTTGGTCAAGCATTGAATATTGAAATTCCACTTCGTATAGAAGCGTTTGATAATTCCAATATTCAAGGTACAGATCCGGTTTCGGCAATGGTTGTGTTTGTGGATGGAAAGCCGAGCAGGAAGGATTATCGTAAATATAAGATTAAAGATGTTCAAGGTCCAGATGACTATGAAACAATGCGCGAAGTGATTAGACGAAGGTATACACGCGTTTTAAAGGAGTCACTACCATTGCCGGATTTAGTGATTGTAGATGGTGGTAAAGGGCAAATGAGTGCGGCATTAGATGTGTTAGAAAATGAATTAGGATTAGATATCCCATTATGTGGGCTTGCTAAAGACGATAAACATAGAACTAGCGAATTGCTGTACGGGTTTCCGCCTGCTGTAGTCCCGTTATCTAGACAATCTCAAGAGTTCTATTTGATTCAACGCATTCAAGATGAGGTTCACCGTTTTGCCATTACGTTCCATAGGCAATTAAGAGGAAAGAATCTTTTCCAATCCGAATTAGATAAGATTCCAGGCGTTGGAGAAAAAAGAAGAAAGCTATTATTATCCCATTTTAAATCGGTAAAAGAAATACGCAATGCAAAGGTAGAAGAGATTACGAAGCTAGGAATACCACACAACATTGCTGAGATTGTTTTAACGCATTTAAATGAGGAGAAAAAAGAAGAGGGTGCAAAAGACGAATCCTAAAGTAAACTGGATAAGTCTATGCGTCCTCTTTTTTTCGTACCAAATAGAGCTGACTTCACTCAGGCGTTATACACTTCGTTTAATCTACAAATAGAACAGTAAATTCAACTTGATGAATTTTTGCTCTTATTTCTTCAACACATTCGCACTCAACATTTTTTAATATAGAAATTGCCTCTGCTAGAAATCCAGCTTCTAATCGAAATTCTGTATTTATTGGCATTTTTAAACGTTGAACAACGGAATCGGCTAGGAGATGAAATTCTAATTTGTTATTTTTCTCCTTAATTAATTCAAGGCGTCCCCAACCCATTTTCTCGAAGAAATAGATGACATCCCCCATAGATTGGAAATTAAATTTTCTTGCTAGGCCTTTCCCCATAAAATATAGTAGGGCATCTGCCTCGGATCCAAATACGTCTGGTAAGCCTATGTATCGTAAGACATCATATCCAGCACCAGTTGATTGAATCTTATCCAATATTTCTACTGGAAGTTTCTCTTGTTTTTTCTGCATAGCTAGATTCCTTCCTGTATGTAAAAAGTCACATATTACATTATAAGTATACTCTTATTATCTATGCAATTTCATTATTTCGCAAGACTTACTATTAGGATGTAAGCGATTTAAATTTAACTAAAAATTGGGTGGCCTTTTCTTGACGCTAATTGGAGATAGTCGTACAATAAACATGTTGCAAATTCTACATTTTAGTGAAAATAGTTTCAGTCTATTTTGTCTAAAATGTCAGACTATTAACTAAATCAACCATCAGAAGAACTAAGGGGGGTATTACATGGCGGAACATAGGGAGTATTTTTACAGAAGGTTACACTCATTATTAGGTGTAGTTCCTATCGGGTTATTTTTGATTAACCACTTAGTAGTTAATCACTTTGCTGTATATGGAGAAGAAAGCTTTAATAAAGCGGCAAGCTTTATGCACAATCTTCCATTTGTACTAGCATTAGAAATCTTTGTTATTTACTTACCAATCTTATTCCATGCAATTTTAGGGGTTTATATTGTTTTTGTTGCAAAGAACAATGTCAGACGTTATGGCTTTTTCCGTAACTGGCTATTCTACTTGCAACGTGTAACAGGTATTATTACGTTAGTATTTATTGCATGGCATGTATTTGAAACTCGTGTGCAAGTGGCTCTAGGTGCTGATTTAGATTACAGCTTAATGGAAGGTATTTTAACTAATCCAGTTATGTTCTGGTTTTATGTTATTGGTGTTCTTTCTGCTGTATTCCATTTCTCTAATGGATTATGGGGCTTCTTTGTTTCTTGGGGTATTGCGCAATCACCAAGATCACAAAAAATTGTTACATATGCTACTCTAATTGTCTTTTTAGTAGTAAGTTATATTGGTATCAGAACACTAATTACTTTTGCTTATGGAGTGTAAGAAAAGAGAGAGGGAGTGAGGTTTCAAATGAGTAACCGTAAAATCGCTGTAGTTGGCGGAGGCTTAGCTGGCCTTATGGCAACAATTAAAGCTGCTGAAGCTGGTGTAAGCGTTGACTTATTTTCCATTGTACCAGTAAAACGTTCTCACTCTGTTTGTGCCCAAGGTGGTATTAATGGTGCAGTAAACACAAAAGGGGAAGGTGACTCTCCATTAATCCACTTTGATGATACGGTTTATGGAGGAGACTTCTTGGCCAATCAACCACCGGTAAAAGCAATGTGTGAAGCGGCACCGGGAATTATCAATATGCTTGACCGTATGGGTGTAATGTTTAACCGTACTCCTGAGGGTCTTCTTGATTTCCGTCGTTTTGGAGGTACACAACATCACCGTACTGCTTTTGCTGGGGCAACAACAGGTCAGCAATTATTATATGCATTAGATGAACAAGTTCGTCGTTATGAAGTAGAGGGATTAGTAACGAAGTATGAAGGTTGGGAATTCCTTGGTGCTGTATTGGATGATGAAGGCGTTGGACGTGGTATTGTAGCGCAAAACATGAAGACGCATGAAATCAAATCGTTCCCATCAGATGCAACCATCATGGCTACTGGTGGACCAGGAATCATCTTTGGTAAATCTACTAATTCTATGATTAACACCGGATCTGCTGCTAGTATCTTGTACCAACAAGGTGCAAAATATGCCAACGGTGAATTCATTCAAATCCACCCTACTGCAATTCCAGGAGATGATAAGCTTCGTCTAATGAGTGAATCAGCTCGTGGTGAAGGTGGACGTGTATGGACATACAAAGATGGTGAGCCTTGGTACTTCCTAGAGGAGAAATATCCTGCTTATGGAAACCTAGTTCCACGTGACATCGCGACACGTGAAATCTTTGATGTATGTGTGAATCAGAAACTTGGTATCAACGGCGAGAACATGGTTTATCTGGACTTGTCACATAAAGATCCGAAAGAACTAGACGTTAAACTTGGTGGTATTATTGAAATTTACGAGAAATTCGTAGGTGAAGATCCACGTAAAGTTCCGATGAAAATTTTCCCAGCGGTTCACTATTCTATGGGTGGACTATGGGTGGACTATAATCAAATGACTAGTATTCCAGGTATCTTCGCTGCTGGAGAATGTGATTATTCACAGCACGGTGCAAACCGCTTAGGTGCAAACTCCTTGTTATCTGCTATCTATGGCGGTATGGTAGCTGGACCGAAAGCTATTGAATATATAGATGGTCTTTCTAAACATGTTGAAGATCTGGATGCGAGTCTATTTGAAAAACGTGTTAAAGAGGAAGAAGAGAATTTTGAAGCTCTCATGAACATGAGTGGCGAAGAAAATGCTTACCAAATTCACCAAGAACTAGGTGAATGGATGACAGATAATGTTACGGTTGTACGTGAAAATGCGAAACTACTTAAAACTGATGAAAAGATTCAAGAATTACTAGAGCGTTGGGAAAATATTAATATCAACGATACCTCTCGTTGGAATAACCAAGGTGTAATGTTTACTCGCCAGCTTAAAAATATGCTTCACTTAGCACGTGTTATTACAATTGGTGCTTATAATCGTAATGAAAGTCGTGGTGCACATTATAAACCGGAGTTCCCAGAACGTAATGATGAGGAATGGTTAAAGACGACAATTGCAGAATTTGATGCAAAAGAAAATGCACCAGTATTCTCATATGAAGATGTCGATGTATCGTTGATTCCACCACGTAAACGTGATTATACGAAAAAGCACTAAGACGGATTACAAAATAGTGAAGGGAGTAAACTGAAAATGGCTGAACAAAAGACTGTTACATTTATTATTACGCGTCAAGATAGCCCAGATTCTGCTCCATATAATGAAACATTTAATGTGCCATATCGTAAAAATATGAACATTATCTCTGGGTTAATGGAAATTCGTAAAAATCCTGTAAATGCTAATGGGGAAAAAACAACACCAGTAGCATGGGATATGAACTGTTTAGAAGAGGTTTGTGGTGCATGTTCCATGGTGATAAATGGCGTGCCAAGACAATCATGTGCAGCTTTAGTGGATGAACTAGAGCAGCCTATTCGTCTTGAGCCGATGTCTACATTCCCAGTAGTTCGTGATCTAGTTATTGACCGTGAGCGTATGTTTGATGCGTTAAAACAGGTTAAAGCTTGGATCCCAATTGATGGTACGTACGATTTAGGTCCTGGACCTCGTATGCCAGAGAAAAAACGTCAATGGGCTTATGAACTATCAAAATGTATGACTTGTGGGGTCTGCTTAGAAGCTTGTCCAAATGTTAATGACAAATCTAACTTTATCGGACCGGCAGCAATCTCTCAAGCTCGTTTATTTAATTCTCATCCAACAGGTGAGATGAATGCAAGTGAAAGATTAGAAGGATTAATGGAAGAGGGAGGACTAGTTGGTTGTGGTAATGCACAAAACTGTGTCCAAGTATGTCCGAAAGGTATTCCATTGACCACTTCTATTGCAGCGATGAACCGTGCAGCTACTGTCCAATCGTTCAAGAACTTCTTTGGCAGTGACAACGCACATTAATATGCTTTTACAACAAGACCCTTACCGAATAACGTGGTAGGGGTCTTTTTTATCAATGGAGGGGGAGTTAGCTATGGGGAAAATTTCATATATTGAGGATTTTGAAGCTTGGAAAGCAGAATTCACTTTTTTTATTCCGATTCGTATTCGTTTTTCAGAAACAGATATGTTCGGACATGTGAATAATGTTAGCCCATTTATTTATTTTGAAGAGGCACGTATCGAGTATTTAAAATCTGTTGGTTTGTTTGATAATGCGTCTAGTGCAGAGGGGATTCCAATTGTGGCTGATTTGCAGTGTGATTATCATAAGCAATTGTATTTTCAAGATAGTCTTAGAATCTATGTAAAAGCAGCACACGTCGGTAATACCTCCTTTGACATCCATTATATGGGTGTCAATCAAAAGGAAGAGGTATGTTTAACTGGAAGAGGGAGAATAGTCTATATTAATCCGGAAAGTGGCAGACCGATTAAGCTTGGAGAAGAAATAAAAGATAAATTAATGATGGTAACCAATTAACATATAAAACCGACTTCCTACAATGCTGCATACATTGCAAACGATTTACATCACATTCCTGAAGCTCCTTGAAAGCTTCAGGAATCA
The DNA here is from genome assembly GCF_039581225.1 of Ornithinibacillus proteolyticus. Taxonomy (NCBI): domain Bacteria; kingdom Bacillati; phylum Bacillota; class Bacilli; order Caryophanales; family Bacillaceae; genus Ornithinibacillus; species Ornithinibacillus proteolyticus. The sequence continues at coordinate 19,710 of NZ_JBCPXV010000046.1, forward strand.
TTATATTGATTGGTGTCCTATATTTCTTAGAAAATGCATAGTTCATGAAAAAACTATTCACGTTGATTTTCTAGAGTGCAACAACGTGAATCTAAAGGTAATAGCTTGATTGCGACCATAAATATAATATTTAGCTGACATTTGTTTGCGGTCAAAAAAGACTCTTTGAATTCTTGCTATTTGCATGTTTTGCTTATTTCTCTTACAGACAAGATAATATTTTATATAACTTTTTAGTTATCTAATCTTCAAGTACTGATGTTATATAAGTCATAGAAATAGCCTGAAGAAAACGTACGTTCGGTATTTGGCTATAAAATAAATCATTTACTCTCTTAAACCTTTGAATAAATGATTTAACTATCATTTTCATAATCGGCTAGAAATAAACCTAGTCTAATTGCGTGCCCCATAAGTTGAATAGTAGATAATACAGAGTAAGTAAAAATAAATACCTCAAAAGTAATTAAGTAAAAGAGATAGTTAAAATTAATTATATCTAGGAATATTATAGCAATACAAATTAAAGTTGAAATACCCCAGAAAAAAGACAATATCCAAAATGGAAATAGAAAAATTTGTAATACGTTTCTTTGTAATAGTATAGATAATGTCTTACCTTGTGTTAATGCTATTAATATTGCTAATCCAGCTATAACAATACCTAGAAGACTAGCGGATATTGAGGATAATGTTGTACCAACAAAGTTAACAATTTGGTTAGTGGTATTGATATCTTTGTAAAAAAAGTAAAAAGACGCCGATAAAACAGCAGCTATTAAAAAACTGAAATTAAAAATTAGTGTCCTAAATCTGTAAATTCTAAATAATGCTAAAAAAGATGTGGTTTTATAAGTAATTCGTTCATTCCTTTTCAAATTATCCCTCCTCAATGTAAAATATTATATACACGTTGTCTGAATTTTTCTAGTAATCCAGTTATATTATCGGATTTGGTTCGTTCAACTTGCACCATTTCAATTGAGTCTTTGGATTTAAATGTATGTTGTTTTTTTCTGGTTCCTCTTTTAGATTTAACTCTTGAATAACCATATGCTTTAACTTCGCCATAGCCATTTTGAACCATCTCTATTCCACTTTTTACCATTAAACCATCTTTGTTTAAACCATCTTCATTTTCCAATACTGTCTTTAATCGTAGTGCTTTTTCTTTATTAAGAATATCTCCTAAATCTTTATATGCATCCTTTGGAATCATGTTAGGTGGTATTAAGTCAAATTCAATCTTCGTTAAATGCTCCATAGACATTATTTGATCTCGAACACTATCTTCTTTAGGAATAAGTTTCACTTCTATTTTTCCTATTTTTAGATTGCTTTGAAAGATTATTCTTTCAAAAGCGTCAATAAAATGTTCCCTTTGAATATCACCAGTCTCCTCAAAAATTAATATTTCATTATTAACATCGTAAAAAAAATAGCTTAAATAAGCAACTGGTTTTGGTATTTTATAAAGATCTGTTTTATCTCCGTCAACAATCATTTTTGATTCTATACGTGACTTGACAAAGTTGGCAGTGATATACCATTTAGTTTCATCTTTGTCTTCTTTAATATCAGTAAACTTCCATGTCCATTTCGAACGGGAACTTTTTAAGACTTTTTTAGCCTTAATTGCATCAGCTATTAATTCTATTAATGATTCAAGCTCATTACTAAATATATTTTGATTAATATTTACTTTTGCAGCTACAAATTTTCTTTTCATTTAAATCCCCCATTATAATCAAGAAGTCCCAATTTTATTGCACTTTTATTATTTAGTAAGTATTAATAATTGTATATTTCAAGAGTTATAATTCTGTAATGGTGATAAAACTCATTATGAGTAAATATGCCTATGTAAGTTTTGAAAAAGAGCACACTGCAAAGGTGTGCTAGTCTTGTCGTTCTTCTTTTTCCATTCTCTCTGGACCCATAGCATTCCACTTTTCTATGTCAAAAAAGTCTGGTTGATCTATTCTGTATTTTTTCAATTGATTATTAAATTCTGCTAAAGCGATATATTCGTTCTCATTTTCACTAGTTTCTTCTATGTAACCGGTTATTTTTTAAAGGATAATTATATGTCTTTGAGATTAATTTCAATGTATCAGGGGAAGGATTTGCTTTTTTACAAGAAAGCTTATTATATCCTCTTTCAATTGTATCAAGGTATATATGGTTTTTTTCAATTCTTTTACTAGCCTCTCGTAATGATTCCTTACCCTCGTAACTCTATTAAAACGTCACCAATTTCAGACTTATAACATACCACCCTATAATACTTACTTTACACTATCCTAAAAAATAATAAAATAATATTATATTAAAAAGTTCTAAATTATAGTGATAATTTTGTTACATGTGTTACATCGTAAATCAAGAAGGTGTATGCATATATAACAAATTGCGAGAAATGCGTAATGATGTGAAATGTCGATATCAGCACTTGCAAAAAGAGCAAAAAAACACACATCTAACTATCACTAATATTAAATTATATGGTCACGACCATTAGGTCTATTAATGATATTAATTTCTAATGCTTTAAACATAAATCTAAGGGATAGTTTTCTTAAATATAAAGTTATAAAAGGTTTACAAGATAATACAAAAGATTAGTAAGGTTAGTCCAACTGTCTAATCTGCATAGAGGGTCTAAGAACATATTTCAATATAGAGTCTTTGAAGGAGGTTAAATAATTGCAATTAGCAGCAGTTCATAATTCGGAGTAGGTCTGAGTTGAGCAAAGAAGTGCTGCTCTCAGTTACATTTGTCACGTAACAATAATAGTTCAAAGATGTAGATGGCGAGCTGGAAATAGAGGTGATTACTAAATTTTTTAATAGTATAAGTATTGATATAGTTTTACTACAATGCTAATCAGTACAAAAACCCCGATAATTATATAGGACAATTCAGATTTTATGTTAGACTAGTTAAAAATACATTGAAAAAAGAAATAAATTAATAACATAACGGAATCAATTTCATAATTGCTCTTTTTAAAAATTCACAGACCTACAGAATTTCTAAAATATACTTTTAAAAAACAATAATCACGCGGCTTGTTGCTGCTGAATTAATTGTGCATTCATACGATCTGCC
>NZ_JBCPXV010000047.1:0-22510 GCF_039581225.1 Ornithinibacillus proteolyticus
TTTATCAGAGGGTGTCCTTTTTGTTTACTAAAAAGAGTAAGAATATTAAAAAAGACGTAGCACTTACCATTTTAAATGGTTAGCGCTACGTCTTTAATTATTTACTGGGGTTTTGTCCCAGCCTCTTACTATCCATATAATTATTTCTTTTTTATATTCTTTAACTTATAATGCAGTCGCATATAACGAATCCCAGCACCGAAGTCTAATGTAGCAAAAATAGCTAGCAGAATGGTCATGAAATTAAAAACCGTTTCTTCTGCAAAAGAAATTGCAACATAAATAAAAAAGACTCCCATCGTAAAGTATATAAGTGCCAAGGTCCTTGCGGTAATTCTCATAAATAATTAACCTCCGATTAGAATCATTTGTACCTGATTCCATTGCTGTTCAATCTGTTCAATTTGTTCTGGTGTAAGCGAGTATTGGTAGATGACGGAAATAGAATTTAACGTCATGTGAACAATAATCGGAACAATGATTTTTTTCGTTTTCACATATAGAAATGCAAATACAAATCCCATTGATGCGTATATTAGAATGTGCTCAGGTTCACCATGAATAATCCCGAAAATGAGTGCGGAAATTAACGCCGCAATAAAGAAATTAGTACGTTTATATAACGAAGCAAAAATAATCTTTCGGAAAATCACTTCTTCTAATATTGGTGCAATAATTGCAGGTACAATCGCGAATAATGGAACGGTCCTCGTAATCTGCATGATTGCTTGTGTATTTTCAGAACCTGTTCGGATACCAAATACATTCATTTCTATCATGGTCGCAATACCTTGAGCGAAATAAGCCAAGAAGACTCCTAATACAGTCCATCCTATCACATCACTTGTAAACCACTTACTTCTAGTCTGGGACATCTGCATATCAGGTTTCATTAATATTAAAACAATAATTAAACCAATTGTAAAACTAAAGATGGAATAAAAGATTAGAGCTTCGAGTTGATGAGCAGGAAAAAGTCGAAGCAGTAAGGGGCGAAAAAAACCTCCTGAAAGTTGCATAGCTATATAAGTAAGAATGACCCACCAGTATCGTTTAGGCAATAGATTCAGCTCCTTAAAGTCTACATGTTTTATAGTATTAGCGACAAACTGATTCCTGTGTATTTTATCATATTCAAGCGGTGGATAATAATAGAATCATCTCGGACAAGTTTTTTTAAAAAAATATACAACTCTATACTTGCAAAACATCACATTTTTATTTATTATATTAATTGGAATTAGCACTCGGGTTTAGAGAGTGCTAACAAATGATTAAACTATATCAAAAAGGAATTAAGGAGGTTATCTTCATGATTAAACCACTAGGAGATCGTGTTGTTATCGAGCTTGTTGAACAAGAAGAAAAGACTGCAAGCGGTATCGTACTTCCAGACTCTGCAAAGGAAAAGCCACAAGAAGGTCGCGTTGTTGCAGTAGGCACTGGTCGTGTAACTGATGGTGGAGAAAGAGTTGCACTTGAAGTTTCAGAAGGAGACCGTATCATCTTCTCTAAATTCGCTGGAACTGAAGTAAAGTACGATGGAACTGAATACTTAATTCTACGTGAAAGTGATATTTTAGCAGTAGTTAACTAATTAATATTATCGATAAATAAATGAAAATTTAAGGAGGGCATTTCAAGATGGCTAAAGAAATCAAATTTAGTGAAGACGCACGTAGCGCAATGCTTCGCGGTGTAGATACATTAGCAAATGCTGTAAAAGTAACATTAGGACCTAAAGGTCGTAACGTTGTTTTAGATAAAAAATTCGGTTCACCTTTAATTACGAATGATGGTGTTACAATCGCAAAAGAAATCGAATTAGAAGATGCATTTGAAAATATGGGTGCAAAGCTTGTTTCTGAAGTTGCTTCCAAAACAAATGATGTTGCTGGTGACGGTACTACAACTGCAACAGTTCTTGCACAAGCAATGATCCGTGAAGGTCTTAAAAACGTAACTTCCGGTGCAAACCCTGTAGGTATTCGCCGTGGTATTGAAAAAGCTGTAACAACTGCTGTTGAAGAATTACAAGCTATTTCAAAACCAATCGAAGGTAAAGAATCTATTGCGCAAGTTGCTGCAATTTCTGCTGCAGACGATGAAGTAGGTCACTTAATCGCTGAAGCTATGGAACGTGTTGGTAACGATGGTGTTATCACAATTGAAGAATCAAAAGGATTCACTACTGAGCTTGAAGTAGTAGAAGGTATGCAATTTGACCGTGGATATGCTTCTCCTTACATGGTAACAGACCAAGATAAAATGGAAGCTGTTCTAGAAAATCCTTATATCCTAATTACAGATAAGAAAATCAGCAATATCCAAGAAATCTTACCAGTTCTTGAGCAAGTTGTTCAACAAGGTAAGCCACTTCTATTAATTGCTGAAGATGTTGAAGGGGAAGCTCTTGCAACATTAGTATTAAACAAACTTCGCGGTTCATTCAATGCTGTAGCTGTTAAAGCTCCAGGATTCGGTGATCGTCGTAAAGCAATGCTTGAAGATATTGCTATCTTAACTGGTGGTCAAGTAATTACTGAAGATCTTGGCTTAGAGCTTAAGAGTGCTTCAATCGAACAATTAGGTACTGCTTCTAAAGTAGTGGTAACAAAAGAACATACTACTATTGTTGAAGGTTCAGGTAACCCAGAAGCAATCTCTGCTCGTGTATCTCAAATCCGTGCACAAGCTGAAGAAACTACTTCTGAATTCGATAAAGAAAAATTACAAGAACGTCTTGCTAAATTAGCTGGCGGTGTAGCAGTAATCAAAGTTGGTGCTGCAACTGAAACAGAATTAAAAGAGCGCAAACTACGTATCGAGGACGCACTAAACTCAACTCGTGCTGCAGTTGAAGAAGGTATCGTTTCTGGTGGTGGTACTGCACTAGTGAACGTATACAACAAAGTTGCTGGTCTAGACCTTGAAGGTGACGAAGCAACAGGTGCGAAAATCGTTCTTCGTTCTCTAGAAGAACCAGTTCGTCAAATCGCTCACAATGCTGGTCTAGAAGGATCTGTTATTGTAGAACGTCTAAAAGGCGAAGAAGTTGGAATTGGTTACAACGCAGCAACTGGCGAATGGGTAAACATGTTCAACGCTGGTATCGTTGACCCAACTAAAGTTACTCGTTCTGCATTACAAAACGCTGCATCTGTAGCGGCTATGTTCCTAACTACTGAAGCAGTAGTAGCAGACATTCCTGAAGAAAACCCTGCTGGTGGCGGCGGAATGCCGGATATGGGTGGAATGGGTCGGAGGAGTGTTACAAGGTGATTTTGGTCAGTCCTTCCGTTTTAAAATGCCCGTTACCGAATTAATTGGACAGCGAATTGTTAATTCATTCTGGTTATCGGTAGCAACGTTAATTTTTACCTATTTAATTGCGATACCACTAGGGATTACAAGTGGAAGATATAATGATACGTTTAGGGATCAGCTAATTACTGGTTATTCATATGTTGGGTTTGCAACGCCACTGTTTATCTTTGCACTAGTAATGCTTTGGATATTCGGGTTCCAGTTGCAATGGTTCCCAACTAGTGGAAGTGTCACCCCAGGTCTAGAACCTGGAACGTTCGATTATTTTATGAGTAAATTATATCATTTGTTATTACCAGCATTATCAATGGCACTTATTACAACATACAGTACGATTCAATATCTACGAAATGAGATAGTTGATACGAAACAAAAGGATTTTATTTTACTTGCAAGAGCTAAAGGTGCTTCTGAACAACGAGTTTATAATCGCCATATTTTGCGAAACTCACTATTACCAATAGCAGCATTTTTCGGATTTGAAATTACTGGACTAATTGGTGGCTCTATCTTTATTGAAAATATCTTTGGATATCCTGGGATGGGGCAATTGTTAATAGAATCGATTAGCCTAAGGGATTACAGTGTCGTGACAGCTACGACTTTATTATTCGGTGTAGCTTCTGTCATGGGTGCTTTACTTTCAGATATTATCTTGAGTCTAATTGATCCGAGAATTCGTATTAAATAAATTTTAGAGGTATATAGTGAGGTGAAAAATGTGGAAGCAAATGCAGCAAATGTAGAAGTGAAATCAAAGGAAGTAATCAAGAGTCCATCAGGTTTTAGCATAATTTGGAGAGAATTGGTCAGAGATAAGCTGGCATTAATTTCTTTAATATTCTTAGTAGGTATTACCGTATTTGTTTACGGAGTATCCATTGTACTGGATCAAGACGAAATTGTAAAGGTTGATTTATTTGCAATATATGAACCACCTGGAGAAGATTTTATACTAGGAACTGATTATGGTGGTCGAGATGTATTTGGACAGTTAATTATCGGTACACGAAATTCACTTTCGATTGCAATCATTGTAACAGTGTTAACAGGACTTATTGGAGTTATATTTGGATTAGCTTCTGGTTATTTTGGCGGGCATATCGATAACGTCATGATGCGTATCCTAGATTTCTTCTTAATCTTACCATTTACCATGATTGTAATTACATTCGTTGCAATTGTACCGAAATATAGTATTGTTACATTTTCACTTATCATGACGGCCTTTCTATGGATGGGAATCGCCCGATTAATTAGATCAAAAGCATTGCAGGAGAAGGAATTAGATTATATTCAAGCAGCGAAAACACTAGGTACATCAAATGTAAAAATTATATTTAAGCATTTGCTACCAAACTGTAGCTCTTTGATTATTGTAACCATGACATTAAATTTAGCTTCTAATATTGGATTAGAATCTGGTCTTTCCTTCTTAGGATTTGGTTTTCCAGAAAACACACCTAGTTTAGGAACATTACTAAGTTATGCAAGAAACCCACAAACATTGGAATTTAGGTGGTGGATATGGGTACCAGCTTCTGTAATGATTCTCCTATTAATGTTATGTGTTAATAACGTTGGTCAGGCATTGAAACGTGCAACAGATGCACGTCAAAGAAGAGGATAATTTATAGTTGAAGCTTTACTTAAACGAGTCATCATGTCAGCACATTATAGGGGGGTGAGGCTTAGAAGATTGGTAGGGTAAAAAACTAATGATTGTTACCTACATTAACACAAAGGTTGTGTTAATGTTGAGTATAAATTGTCGAAATATTCGACAAATAAAAGGGTTTAAAAAAAGGGAGGGTATTTAGCATGAGCAAGACAAACTTAACAAAGTGGCTATTTGCACTAATGCTTTCTTTACTATTAGTATTAGCTGCATGTAGTGGCAACACAGCTAATGAAGATCCGAAAGATGATCCAGATACTTCTAAAGATGAGGGTCAAGATGGTGACAAAGATGATGAGGAACCTGCAGAGGACGATGGGTTGTTCAACATCGAGGATTTCGCTTTAACGAAAACCAATGAAGGGGAAGCCATTCAAGGTGGAACACTTAATTATGGTTTAGTATCTGATACAGTATTTGAAGGTACTTTAAACTATAATTTCTATTCAGGTAACCCTGATTTTGTTGTAATTAGTTGGTTTGACGAGCCGTTACTATCAATAGACGATACCTTTACTTACACTAATGATGGGGCTGCAACATTCGAAACAGAGCCTTATGAAACCGATGAATATCCTAATGGTGTAACGTTTACATTTGAGATTCGTGACAATGTTAATTGGCATGATGGTGAGCCTGTAAAAGCGGAAGACTGGGCATATTCATTTGAAGTCATTGGTCACCCGGATTATCCAGGTGTTCGTTACGGCCCAGACTTCTCTGGTATTATCGGTATGGATGAGGACAATGCTGGTGAAGCAGATACAATCTCAGGTATCGAAATTGTTGATGAAAAAACATTAAAGATTACGTATAAAGAGTCTCAACCATCCTTACTAACAGGTGGTGTATGGCCTTACGCAATGCCTAAACATTTATTTAAAGATATTCCTGTAGCAGAAATGGAAGAACATGATTTAGTTCGTAAAAACCCAGTAGGTATGGGACCATTTAAAGTGAAGAGTATCGTGCCTGGTGAATCAGTAGTGTATGAAAAGTTTGAAGATTACTGGCGTGGAGAACCAAACTTAGATCAAGTAGTATTAAAGGTTGTAAATCCAGATACAGTTGTTCAGGCATTAAAAACTGGCGATGTAGATATGGTTAATAGCTTTCCATCTGATCAATTTGTAGATAACGCTAATTTGACTAACATTGAATGGTTAGGCCGAACAGAGTTATCGTATACGTATATTGGATTCAAGCTAGGACATTGGGATAAAGAAGAGAAGAAAGTTGTTATGGATCCCGATAAGAAAATGGCAGATGTAAACTTACGACGTGCAATGTGGTATGCCGTTGATAATGATGCAGTAGGTAAACAATTCTATAATGGATTACGTTGGAATGCAACGACACTAATCATTCCTCCATTCGGCGATTACCATGACCCAACTATTGAAACACCAACATTTGATCCAGACGAAGCTAACCGAATTTTAGATGAGGCTGGATATGAGGATGTTAATGGAGATGGATTCCGTGAAACTCCAGATGGTGAGGAGCTAGTAATTAACTTTGCTTCAATGTCAGGTGGAGATGTTGCGGAACCACTATCACAATACTATATCCAATCTTGGAAAAATGTTGGTCTAAATGTTCAATTAATTGACGGTCGTCTTCTAGAATTCAACTCTTTCTATGAGCGTGTAGGTGAAAAAGGAGATGACGACCCTGAAATTGATATTTATCAAGGTGCTTGGGGAACTGGTACAGATGTAAACCCTTATGGATTATACGGACCAGACCAAATCTTTAACTTCCCACGCTATGAAAGTGAGAAGAGTACAGAATTACTTTTAGAGGGTAATTCATTAAACGCCTTTGATGTTGAATATCGTCAGGACATTTATAAGCAATGGCAAGAACTAATGGTAGAGGATATCCCAGTATTCCCTACACTATACCGTGCTGAGTTAGTCCCTGTTAACAACCGTGTTCTTAACTATACAATTGAGCGTGGTAGCACAATGGGACTTCATGAGCTAGCTGTTACACAAGAAGAGCCATTCAAAGATGGTAACTAATAATTTATAAGAAGACGAAGAAGCTTAAGTGCTTCTTCGTTTTTCTATGTAATTTTCACGTAATATAGACCGTACTAAAGTACTAATCTAGTAATATTGACTTAAATCTATAACTTTTGTAATAAAACATAGTAGTTTTGGCAATCCTTGTAACAGACTTTTAAAAGTCTTGTAACGGCACAGTCTATTAACCTGTGTTAGGATAGGCTTTGTCCGAAAAATAAGGAGGGACTACTATGAAGACGATTGTAGCAACTATAGCTGCAGGATTAATGTTTGCATCTCCACTAAGCACTTCGGCACTTGAGTATGAAGTAGTAGAAGGTGATACACTATGGGGAATTGCAAACGAGTACGAAACAACCGTAGAATCATTATATGAATTGAACGAACTAGACACTGATATAATCTATCCAAAACAACAAATAGCAATCTATAAGAAATATTTAGTAGAAAAGGGAGATACACTCTTTGGAATCTCGGAGGAAAATAGTGTATCTGTGGAAGAGTTGAAAGAATGGAATAAGCTTACTTCAGATTTAATATTAGTTGGGCAAGAACTAATAATAAAGCAGGCTGAAGAGGAAGAAGATGAGAAAGCAGAAGAGAAGGAAGTTGCTGCTGCTAATTCTATTCAACCAACTGAAGTGAAATCAAGTACAGCAAGTGAAGAAGAAAGTAATACGAATGATGACCAGCCGGAAGGTAAAACATTAAGCGTAGTAGCTACTGCATATACCGCTGAATGTGACGGGTGTACAGGTATTACTTATACCGGGATTAACTTAAATGAGGATAGAAATGCAAAAGTAATTGCAGTAGATCCGGATGTGATTCCGTTAGGGTCTAAAGTGTATGTTGAAGGATACGGATACGCAATTGCTGGTGACATCGGTAGTGCAATTAAAGGAAATCGAATCGATATTCATCTCCCAACTAAAGAAGAAGCCTTTGATTGGGGAGTTAGAGAAGTAAATGTAACAATTGTGGAATAAATAAAGAAGAGTAACAACTAATGGAAGCATTATAATCGATGCTTCCATTTTTTTATTTCAAGATTGTGTTTGAATAGAATTTGGGTTATTGGTTTGAATCATTTCTTCAGGCTCTATTAATTGCTGGTTAATACCTACAATACCAAACCCAATTACGATCATAAGAAATAGGGCAACTAATATCTTTCTCACAGCTGATTCCTCCATCATGTTATGTCCCATAATGCTAGTATAATAGATAGTCTATGGGATAGACAATGACAATTTATATTTAATCTCCGGTAAATATTGCAAATGAGTGTATTAATAGGAAAGAAAGGAAAAAAGCTTGAAAAATTTTTATGAAGATAGCCCATTTAAAAAGGCTACATTACTTATATTTAAGTGTTTATCTTAACAACGTTTTTGAATGTGTATCTTCCTAAACATTTAAAGCATCTTATGATAAACTTAATATGATTAACTATATGGTAACGCTTACAAAAAATGATTTTCTATAAATAGGAGGTATTTCCAAATGAGTAGTAAAATATTAGATAGATTTTTAAATGAAAACTTATCTGATCTAAAAGCAAATGGACTTTACAATGAAATAGATCCAGTACAAGGTGCTAACGGACCGGTTATTACGATTAATGGGAAAAGCTTAATCAATCTTTCTTCTAACAACTATCTAGGGCTAGCAACTGATGAGAGGCTCAAGAAAGTAGCTCAAGAGGCAGTAAAATCCCATGGTGTAGGTGCTGGTGCCGTTCGTACAATCAATGGTACTTTGGACTTGCATATAGAACTAGAGAAGAAATTAGCTGAATTTAAAGGTACTGAAGCTGTTATTTCGTATCAATCTGGTTTTAACTGTAATATGGCTGCTATTTCTGCTGTAATGGACAAACATGATGCCATCCTTTCTGATGAATTAAACCATGCATCTATCATTGATGGATGTCGTCTATCTAGAGCCAAAATTATTCGCTTTGGACATTCCGATATGGATGATTTACGTCAGAAGGCGAAAGCAGCGGTTGAATCTGGTCAATATAATAAAATAATGGTAATTACCGACGGCGTATTCTCAATGGATGGGGATGTAGCGAAGCTTCCGGAAATCGTAGAGATTGCGGAAGAATTTGATTTAATTACGTATGTCGATGATGCACACGGATCTGGTGTACTAGGAAAAGGTGCAGGTACAGTGAAGCATTTTGGATTACAAGATAAAGTGGATTTCCAAATGGGTACGCTCTCCAAAGCCATTGGTGTTATCGGAGGATATGTTGCTGGTAAGGCAAATCTAATTGATTGGTTAAAAGTACGTTCTCGTCCATTTTTATTCTCCACTGCTGTATCTCCAGCAGATGCTGCAGCAAGTAAAAAGGCTGTTGAGATTCTAATGGAAAGTACAGAATTACATGACAAGCTGTGGGAAAATGGAAATTATTTAAAAGCTGGTCTGAAAAAATTAGGCTTTGATATTGGGGACAGTGAAACTCCGATTACTCCTTGTATCATTGGCGAAGAAAAAGCAGCGCAAGAGTTTAGTAAACGATTATTCGAAGCAGGAGTTTATGCTAAGTCAATCGTATTCCCAACGGTACCTAGAGGGACTGGGCGTGTACGCAATATGCCAACTGCAGCACATACGAAGGAAATGCTCGATGAGGCTATTAGCGCCTATGAAAAAGTAGGAAAAGATATGGGATTAATATAATTTGCATCTTTTAGATTTTTGAATAGAGGAGAAACCGATGAAAAAGATACTTGTTACAGGTGCTCGAGGACAAATTGGCTCAGAGCTGGTTACGAAGCTAAGAAGTATATATGGGGTCGCAAATGTAGTTTCAACAGACATTCGTTATTCAGAAGAAGAAAGCGAAAAAGGTCCATTTGAAGTAGTAGATGTAACGGATGAGAAGCGTATATATGAGGTAGCAAAGGACTACCAGGTAGACACAATCATGCATCTGGCAGCACTTTTATCAGCAACCGCTGAGAAAATGCCGAAAGTTGCATGGGATATTAATATGGGTGGACTTGTGAATGCCTTGGAAGTTTCCCGAGAGCTTAATTTACAGTTCTTTACACCAAGTTCAATTGGCGCATTCGGACCTACAACACCGAAGGACAGTACCCCACAGGAAACCTTACAAAGACCTACAACAATGTATGGTGTAAACAAAGTAGCAGGTGAGCTACTTTGCGATTATTATTTTGAACGTTATGGTGTCGATACACGGGGGGTACGCTTTCCAGGATTAATTTCGTATGTAGCCCCTCCTGGCGGTGGTACAACCGATTACGCAGTGGAAATTTATTATGAAGCGATTAAACAAAAAGCATACACGTCGTATATAGCAGAAGGCACCTACATGGACATGATGTTTATGCCAGATGCCCTTGATGCCATTGTTCAATTAATGGAAGCTGATCCTACTAAGCTAGTACATCGTAATGCATTTAATATTTCTGCTATTTCAGCGGAACCGATGGATTTTGCCAAAGCAATACAAAAGCATATTCCAGAATTCCAATTAACCTTTGATGTAGACCCTGTCAGACAAAAAATTGCCGACAGCTGGCCAAACAGCATCGATTCCTCAGCAGCAGAAGCGGAATGGGGATTCAAAGCAAAATATGATATAGACAATATGACAAAGGAAATGCTAGAGAAAGTGGAAGAAAAGTTAAAATAATTTAGTGGAGCGCTCTCACGGATGTGGGGGCGCTTTTTTTGGGGGGAGATGAGCCCGAATGGGAAGGAGATGCGCCCAAATGGGAAAAAGATGAGCCCGAGTGGGAGAAAGATGGACCCAAATGGGAAAAAGATGAGCCCAACTGGGAGAGATGAGCCTGAGTGGGAAGGAGATGCGCCCAAAAGAGAAAAAGATGAGCCCAAATGGGGAATAGATGAGCCCAAAAGAGAAAAAGATAAGCCCGAGTGGAAGAAAGATGGACCCAAATGGGAAGAAGATAAGCCCAATTACGAAAAAGATGTCCCCAAAGAAGAAATACATACGCCCGAATCAGGAATACATAAATCCAATAAGTCACACATACTCCCAAGTCACCATTAGATGCACTAGAAAACGGAAGCCAACATATAAAAACCCCCCTGCAACAACGCAGGGGGCTCGGTTCATTAACTATCTATTAACTTGCATACATCTCTTTAATGCGTTTCTGTAATTCTTTATCTTGTACGTATTCATCGTAGCTCATTTCTTTATCGATAATTCCGTTAGGGGTAATATCGATTAGGCGATTAGCAATACTATCGATGAACTGATGGTCATGAGAAGTGAATAGGATTGAACCTTTAAACTTAATTAGACCATTGTTTAATGCTTGGATAGACTCTAAGTCTAGGTGGTTAGTTGGATCATCTAATAATAATACATTCGCTTTAGATAGCATCATTTTTGATAGCATACAACGCACTTTTTCCCCTCCGGAAAGCACGTTTGCCTTCTTCAGTGCTTCTTCACCGGAGAATAGCATTCTTCCTAAGAACCCACGTAGGAATGTTTCGGTTTCGTCCTCAGGTGAGAACTGGCGCAACCAATCAACAAGGGTCAAATCACCATTTTGGAAATACTCACTGTTATCTTTCGGGAAATAGGATTGGGATGTGGTAACGCCCCATTTATACGTACCTGCGTCTGGCTCCATTTCTCCTGCCAAAATTTTAAATAGCGTTGTTTTAGCAATATCATTTTTACCGACTAGGGCAATCTTGTCGTCCTTGTTCATGATAAAGCTAACGTTATCTAATACCTTTTCTCCATTAATGGTTTTGGTTAAACCTTCGACACGAAGTAGGTCATTTCCGATTTCTCGCTCTGGTGTGAAGGCAATATAAGGGTATTTTCTAGATGATGGCTTAATATCGTCTAACGTGATATTATCAAGCATTTTCTTACGGGATGTTGCTTGCCTAGACTTAGACGCGTTAGCACTAAATCGTGCAATGAAGGCTTGTAGTTCTTTAATTTTTTCTTCCTTCTTCTTGTTCGCTTCCTGTGCCATTCTGCTAGCTAATTGGCTAGACTCATACCAGAAATCATAGTTTCCGATATATATTTGGATCTTTCCATAGTCAACATCTGCAATGTGCGTACATACTTTATTTAAAAAGTGTCTATCGTGTGATACGACAATAACCGTATTCTCGAAGTTTATTAAGAATTCTTCTAACCATTGAATGGCTTGAATATCTAATCCGTTTGTAGGCTCATCTAATAAAAGAATATCAGGGTTGCCGAATAGTGCTTGTGCTAGTAAAACTTTAACTTTTTGTTCTTCCGTTAAATCGGACATTAACTTACTATGAAGCTCTTCTTCAATACCAAGTCCCTTAAGAAGAATTGCAGCATCCGATTCAGCTTCCCAACCGTTCATTTCAGCAAATTCGCCTTCAAGTTCAGCAGCACGCATGCCGTCTTCTTCTGTGAATTCAGCTTTCATATAAATTTGGTCTTTTTCTTGCTTTACGGCATATAGTTTTTCATGTCCCATTAATACAGTTTCTAATACAGGATGATCTTCATAAGCGAAGTGATCCTGTTTTAGTACAGCTAAACGTTCACCAGGAGACATGGATACATTTCCGGTCTGGGGCTCAATTTCACCGGAGAGGATCTTTAGAAATGTAGATTTTCCTGCACCGTTAGCGCCAATTACGCCATAGCAATTGCCAGGTGTAAATTTTAAGTTAACATCTTCAAACAACTTTTTATCGCCATATCGTAAACTTACATTCGTTACAGTTATCATGTATAAGTTTTCCTCCAATAATATTACTATCGTAAGCTTACGAAATTTAAAGGCGTTAGTCAATGCAAAACCTTGATTTATCTACTATTTACCAGTATTCAATAAATTAAATTGTAAATTTGTCTTGTATATTTGTTGTTTTTTCGGTAAAGTTTTGGTATATCCGTTTTTTGAGTGGTTGGTATGAGAAAAAAGCTCGGTGAAAGTCCTGAGTGGAGGGGAAAACATGAGAGAAAGGACTATCTACTTTATCTTTACAGATACTGGGACATACCTTTCAAGAATGATTAACTTATATACAAATAAGTCGTTAAATCATGTGTCAATTGGTTTTGATCATGAGTTAAAAGAAGTATATAGCTTCGGACGTGTTAATCCAAAGAATCCGTTTAGTGGTGGCTTTGTTCGGGAAGATATTAGAGGTGAATTTTTAAAACACGCTAATAGTGCGATCTATGCATTAAATGTAACTGAACTAGAATATGTGCAAATACGCCATCATATAAAAGAGATTGAAAAGCGTTCCGCAGACTATAAATATAACTTTATTGGGTTATTAGGTATTGCCTTTAAAATTGAGATTCGTAGAAAAAATGCGTTTTTCTGTTCCCAATTCGTTGCAACCGTTATGCAGGATACCGATTCTTTTAAGCTATCAAAGCCAACCAATTTGGTGACACCATCTGATTTAAGAGAAAATACGGAATTAAAGTTACTATATCAAGGTAGATTAGGTGACTATCCGAAGCATCAGCTGAGAGAGGAAGTACTCGATTTACCGAAGCAATCATTAATTCATTTGGTTTCTAAAAAAGTAAAGCAATTAGTCTTTAGTAGATAAATATAAAGGGCCGATTTCCCTACTGGATTAGGGGAATCGGCCCTTTCTGTCTATTTACTTAAAAAGGTCTCTATGCCTAGTGTTTCATATGGTACTTTTAGTTTAAATGAGAGGTTATTTGCTTCTAAATCCATCTGTTCGACACTGACATGGAAGTTGCTCTTAATATCCATTTGAGTGACGGCTACGTAGATTTCTTCATCGTCCGGGTTAATTGTGACCCAGTCTGGCATAGGCAAGTATTCACTCATATACTCCATGACCTTTTTATTTGGGAGCTCCAGCAAGCCTAATGAAATCGACTTTTGCTTTAGAACGACATCCCCATTATCTTGCACTAATGGCTCTAGGCGGATAGATAGTGGAACTGTTGTGGAGAATACGGGTAATTCCCCAACTAATTGCACATCCTCCTCTAAAGAAACACTATATTTATGCTTGGAGTCTTTCATATACTCATACATATACGCATTAATGAGCTCATTTAAGTTCTTCTTGGTTGTTCTTATGATAAACTCAGAACTGTTTTGGGTTGTTTGATGCTCTCCGGCTGGAACTTTTGATCGTTCAACTGGCCAAAAAATTAATAAGGCAATAATGACTAGCACGGAAAAATTCAACAGGAGTAGAGCTATAAAGGAGCTTTTCCATAAATTTTTATTCGGTTTTTCTTGTTCCATACTGCTCCACCTTCTAACAAGCTATTCTCTAACTAAATAGTTTAATATTCTTTCTGCTATCAGTTTATATCCGATATCATTCGGGTGAAAATGATCGTCTGCAAATAAATTAACTTCTGTACTGATGAAAATGTCCTTTGTAGGGATAAAGGTTGCACCAGCTTCCTTCGCAACTTGTTCACTTGTATGGTTCCAATTATCAACAATCATATCCAGCTCTTTGATATGCTCGAAATATTGTTGAAACGGGTTATAAAAACCAACGAGATAAACTGATGCATTTGGATTTAGCTCCTCGAGCTTTGCAAATATTTGGTGTAAACGTTTTTCATAATTAACTCTTTCTTTAGAAAAGGCTTCATAGGTGATATTCGTAAAATTTTCCTTTAATACTTGCATAATATCATTTGCACCAATCGTCATAATCACAATGTCAGCACGTTTAAGTGATTTTACTATTTCGGGCTCATCTATACGTTTAAGCAATTGATCTGTTCGGTTACCCCGTTTCCCATAGTTGTCAAAAGTTACAAGATTAGCATCAGCATTTAGTTGACTATCTAAAATGCCAACATATCCACCTTGTTTGGTACTATCTCCAACTCCTTGTGTTAAGGAATCACCAATCGCAACAATATGGCTTTCTTGTTTGGAAAAGAAGTTAATCGTACTTTGAATCGCAGCTTTAAATTCTTTACTAAATTCAGTAAAAGGAGTATGGGCTGCTTCATTAGGGATATCCTCTGCTACCTCTGGTTCTGATGTTTCCTGATTAGTCGCGTCCACATTTTCGGCACGCTCTACAGGAGAGGTAGGGGAGGATAGCTGTGCACGATATAGTCCCAACACACAAGCTAAGACAAATATGGAAGCAAGTGTCATAATCATGATGATTGTCTTTTTTTTCATGTAAACACACCTATATTAGTTCGATTTTGTATGCAATTTGCTTTTACATTAGTGTATGAAAGCCTAAAATACAAATCTACTGATTTTATTATATATACCCATTTTTTCATTGTTTTAAAAGTGGAAGAGAAAATTGTCAAATTTAATCAATCGACATTTGCCGAGCTTGTTACAAAAATGTACATTTTTTGTCCGGGAAGAATTTTTTTATCTCCATTTATCGTATAAAATTAGGAAACCATCATGTCCTACATAGAAGACATGATGGTAAATATAATACGTTATCGTTTTGAATAGCTCTTAATAAATCATTACTTGTTTTTTGCCATAAAAAAGCTACGGAACGTATGCATTCTATTGATTTGCATCTTAAATTAGCGGCACAGAAAGACTATGTCAATTGAAATTTTAACGATCACGCATTTTCATTTTTCGCATTGGGAATCGGTAAATGGATCCTAGATAGATAACTAATGCGAGCCAGATGAAACTAAAGGCAATAAGATGCTCCCTGGTAAATGTTTCATGATAGATAAATACGCCAATCAACAACATTAAGGTTGGTGCGATATACTGAAGGATGCCGACCATTGCTAATGGTATCCGTTTAGCACCACTGGCAAACAATAGCAATGGGATAGCCGTCATCGCACCAGCACCGATTAAAAGGAGATTTTTCATAGATGTAATATCCTGCACAGAAAATGAATTCTCCGGTATAAGAAATAGATAGATAAGCGCAATAGGTGTAATAATCAACGTTTCAATGGTTAGCCCATACATGGCAGGAATATCAACCATTTTCTTAAATAAACCATATAATGCAAAACTAACGGCTAAGAATAAGGATACCCAAGGAAAGACACCATAGCTCACGGTCAGATATAAAACGCCAACTCCTGCTAAGATAACAGATACGGTTTGACTTTTAGTTAGCCTTTCCTTTAGTACGATAATCGCTAGTAAAATACTAACCAGTGGATTAATGTAGTATCCTAGACTAGCTTGTAGCATATGCTCACTATTTACGGCCCAGATATAGACGAGCCAGTTCAAGCTAATGACAACAGAAGCTAATGTAATACTAATGAGTTTTTTCTTATCCTTTATTATCCGTTTCCATTCTGTCCCAAGCCCCTGCCATTTACGCATTGAAAGTACAACAACTATCATAAAAACAAAGGACCAAACAATCCGGTGTGCCAAAATTTCCCCTGCTGGTACATCCTCAACTAACTTCCAATAAATCGGAAGCAGTCCCCAAACTACATATGCAAACACCGCATATAGCATGCCAATTTTATCAGATTTCTGCTCCATGTTAACCCTTCTTTTCTTCAAATAATTACTAATATTAGAACTGATTGTATAAAAAGGCAATTAAAAGGCTTAGGAGAAATAAAAAAGAAAACGCTTTCATAATCTGGGGTAATAGAATATGATAGTAGTAGATTCCGTATCAAGTTAAAGATGAGGAGGAGAAGTATGGCACGCTCGTATAAATATATGGAAACGTCTGTTATTCATGGGGGATATGATACAAAAGAGATGTTAGGAAGCCTTACCCCACCATTATTTCAAACCTCGACCTACACATTTGAATCAGCAGAGCAAGGGGAAAGGCGCTTTGCGGGGGAAGAGGATGGGTACATTTATTCTCGACTAGGAAATCCAACCGTAACCATTTTAGAAGAAAGAATTGCTGAACTTGAAAATGGGGAGCGGGGGCTGGCATTTAGCTCAGGAATGGCCGCGATATCAGCTATATTAATTGCCTTAACGAAGGCAAATGATCATGTCCTTTGTTCTTCAGGACTGTATGGATGTACATTTGGATTATTAACCATGATGAAAGAAAAATATAATATTACACATGATTTTTCCAGCATGGAGACTGAGGAGGCGATTCGTTCTAAGATTAAGCCTGAAACAGTCTGTATCTATGTGGAGACACCTATTAATCCGACAATGAGGCTGATTGATTTAGAGATGGTAGCAAGAGTTGCAAAAGAAAATGACATAGTAGTTGTTGTAGACAATACGTTTGCATCACCTTATTTACAAAATCCATTAGATTTAGGCTGTGATGTAGTGCTTCATAGTGCAACGAAATATATAGGTGGGCACGGAGATGTCATTGCAGGCCTAGCAGTAGGAAAGAAGGATTTATTAGATGAAATCGCAATGACTACGTTAAAGGATATCGGTGGTGTTATAGCACCATTTGATGCGTGGTTATTGTTAAGAGGGTTGAAAACATTACCTGTTCGGATGGAACGTCATTGTACGAATGCCGAGGAAATAGTGAAGCGTTTAAAGGAGCACCCTAATGTTTCTACCGTATATTATCCAAATGATGATTCTCACCCAGATTATCCTATTATGAAAAAACAGATGAGGCGTGGCGGGGGAGTCATTTCATTTTCATTAAAAGGGACAAAGAAAGATGCGCAAGCCTTTCTAAACCATCTATCTTTTTTAAAGATTGCCGTTTCCCTTGGCGATACCGAAACATTAATTGAGCATCCCGCAACGATGACCCATGCCGTTGTTCCCGAAGAATCTAGAGAAAAGATGGGAGTTACCGATCAATTAATACGCTTGTCAGTTGGATTAGAGGCTTGGCAGGACATCTGGGCGGATTTGGAGCAAGCACTTAATCAAATCAAGATTAACTCGGACGCTTACTCCAAGGCTTAAGGGTCCCGATGACAGTTTCTCGATAATCGTGCTTAATCACTTTGATGACACCACTTGCGATCTCCTCATGTGTGAGCCATCTGGAAATTCTATTTTCTAATACAAAGCCTAAATAAACACGTCTGTATTCACAATTATCGGGTACAGTCGTGTTTTCCTTTACAAAGAAAGAAGAGCTTCCTTGTACGTGAATTAATTTCCAAGGTTTCTTTCTCTCTTTTACTACCTTTAAAATCGTTGGTAATGCATGGGGAGCGGAATTATGAATCCAGCTAACGATTAGATCGGGATACCCACCTTTTAGTTGGATTGCTTCTTGTATCTTTTTTTGAAGTGCAGCTTCATCATGGTAATCAACCGAGATGGAATAAAGCTTATGGGGAAAGAGGCATCTTCCTTGCATAGCTTGAAACTTATTTTTATTTCGATGCACAACATACACATCATAACCTTCTTCTGCGAGAAAGTGACAAACCCTCTCTAGCATTCCTGTTCCACCGATAACAATAGCAAATAAATTTTTAGTCATGCTTTTATCCCCCTTCTGTTATATTATTATATAATGAATGGTTCTGTATAAACGAACCTACAAGAAGTATGCTATAGTTACTTATGTTCATTAGTTTGGTGATTCGAATTAATTTTATTTAGATAAAGGGGTAATTGGTATGGAATTCATGCCATATTTATTATTTGCGATTATATTGTTTAACATTGCACTAGGAATATCAATTGTTTTCCTAGAGCGTAAAGATGCTTCGGCCACATGGGCATGGCTCATGGTATTGCTTTTCATACCAATTGCTGGGTTCTTCTTGTATTTGATTTTTGGAAGACGATTAAGCGGAAAGCGTATCTTCACATGGGATGCAAAATCTAAGCTTGGTGTGAAGAAGACGGTTCAGTCCCAGCTAAGAGCGATTGAAAATGATCAATTTGTTTTTAATGAATTAGAAGAGTATAAGGACTTGTACTATTTACATTTACGAAATGATGATGCGATATTAACTCAAAATAATGCCATCGACATATTTGTGGATGGAAAAGAGAAGTTCAAGTCATTACTTGATGATATGGAACGCGCAAAAGACCATATTCATCTATTATATTACATTATTCGTCATGATGAATTAGGTTTACAGATTGCCAATATGCTTCTCAAAAAGGCAAAAGAAGGTGTAGAAGTTAGGGTGCTATATGATGCTCTTGGTACTCGTTCCTTAAGACCAAAGTATATGAAAGTTCTCAGAAAAGCTGGGGTACAATTAGAGGCATTTTTCCCATCATTGATTCCGAAAATTAATTTCAAGCTCAATTATCGCAATCACAGAAAGCTAGCTATTATTGATGGGAAAGTAGGTTACATCGGTGGATTTAATATTGGCGATGAGTATTTGGGCAAGAGTAAGAAGTTTGGTTATTGGCGTGACACGCATCTTCGAATTATCGGTGATGCAGTTCAGAGTATGCAGACTCGTTTTATCCTAGATTGGAACCAGGCTTCGAAGCAGGATATTCATTATGATAAGCGATACTATGCTTCTGTTCCAAAGGGTGAAGCAGGTGTTCAAATTGTTTCCAGTGGTCCAGATTCGAACTGGGAGCAGATCAAAAATGGTTATATAAAAATGATTTTGTCCGCTAAAAAGTACGTCTATATTCAAACTCCTTACTTTATCCCGGATGAAAGCTTAAGAGATGCGATTCGAATTGCAGCCTTATCTGGTGTTAAAGTGAAAATTATGATTCCGAATAAGCCAGACCACCCATTTGTATATTGGGCAACGCTTTCCTATGTAGGAGACATGTTACAAGCGGGTGCAGAGGTTTATATTTATCAAAAAGGTTTTCTACATTCAAAAACAATTGTGGTAGATGGCAAAATTGCTTCTGTTGGAACGGCGAATATTGACGTGAGAAGCTTCCGTTTGAATTTTGAAGTAAATGCTTTTCTGTATGACCGTACCCTGGCAGCAAAGCTGGTTGAAGCCTTTCATGAGGATGTAGAGAACTCCACACAAATGACAAGTAAACTCTACAACAAACGTTCGTTTGGAATACGAATAAAAGAATCAGTATCAAGATTACTCTCACCAATACTATAAGAAATGTAATCGTACAATTATGATTTGCTTATGAAACGTAAAAAGATGGCTAGAATCAGCACGGGGTCCTATCTAGTTTCTTATTATCGTACGCAAGGGTCTGACTGAGGAAGGTTTACCGTTTAATTAATAAAAAAGGATTCTTCTATATTCGTTAACTAACTTTTGGAGTGATGTTCAATTGGAAAAAAAACCATGTTCAAGTTCATTAGCAGTTAAGACATCTCATGTATTACCACCAGATACCAATTATCATGGCACATTATTCGGTGGTACGTTAATGGCTCATATTGATGATGTCGCAGCAATTGCAGCGGTTCGCCATTGCCGTAAAGCGGTAGTTACAGCTTCTACGGACTCTGTTGACTTTTTAGAGCCTGTAAAGCAAGGTAACTCTATATGTGTAGAAGCATTTGTCACTTGGACACGTAATACATCGATGGAAGTATTCGTAAAAGCAGTAACAGAAGACCTGCTTACAGGGAAGCGTAAAGTATGTGCGACAGCCTTTTTAACCTTTGTAGCGGTGGATGAAAATCTACGCCCTGTACCCGTACCGGAGGTTTACCCAGAGACTGAATCAGAGAAGCTGTTATATGAAGGTGCCTCTTTACGTGCAGAGCGTCGTAAAGAGCGAAGAAAGTATTCTAGAGAATTCGCCGACAAGTTTGGAACATCATATCCGTGGAATAATTAGACATCTTACAGTAAAATTATATTATGTGTGTTTCTAGGCAGATAGGAAAGTGTAATAATCTTTCCTGCTTAGCATTAGAAAAGGAGCCTATTTTTATAGGGCTTCTTTCTTTATTGTGAGGGAAATTCTCATAATTGGTTATCCTAAGCATAAGTATGTAGCTAAGACAGAAGAGAAAGGGGTTACATGATGACGTTTATTGAAAATTTAGTTGGTGAAGCTAATAATATTTTATGGTCATATGTACTTATTATTGTATTAATTGGATTAGGCTTGTATTTTACAATACGAACGAAACTTGTTCAATTTATTAATATTCCAGAAATGTTCCGGGTTATCTTTGACAAGCGGAGCATAAATGCCTCGGGTAAGAAAGGTACATCTTCATTCCAGGCATTTGCAATAAGTGCAGCATCTAGAGTTGGAACCGGTAACCTTGCTGGGGTAGCATCAGCTGTTGCCATTGGTGGCCCTGGAGCAATATTTTGGATGTGGGTCATTGCCTTATTAGGAGCGGCATCAGGCTTTGTAGAAAGTACGTTAGCTCAAGTATATAAGGTTCCAGAAAAGAGCCAATATCGTGGTGGACCTGCTTACTATATGGAAAAAGGCCTCAAAAGCCGTTGGTTAGGGATCATATTTGCGATTACGATAACATTTACATATGGGCTCGTATTCAACTCTGTGCAATCGAATACGATTAGCCTTGCGTTTGATGATCAGTTTCATATTTCAGGATCTACCATGGCAATTGTATTATTAGTTTTAGTAGCATTAGTTATTTTTGGCGGTTTAAAAAGTATTGCGAATGTGTCGCAAGTAATCGTTCCAGTTATGGCTACCATCTATTTACTGATTGCTTTTTATGTTGTACTTATCAATATTGACGCAATTCCTGAAATCATATCCCTTATATTTGCTAATGCATTTGGTTTACGAGAGGTTGCTGGTGGTGGATTTGGTGCAGCAATCATGATGGGAATTAAACGTGGATTATTCTCGAATGAGGCAGGTATGGGGAGTGCACCTAATGCTGCCGCGACAGCAGAAGTGTCTCACCCGGTAAAACAAGGATTAATCCAAGCATTAGGAGTATTCTTTGATACGTTACTAATTTGTACAGCAACAGGATTTATCATTATTACTGCAGGTGATTATGCTGGCAGTAAATTAGATGGAATCCAACTAACACAGAACGCCTTTACGCAGCATGTTGGTGATTGGTCAGGAATCTTTATTGCGATTGCGATATTCCTCTTTGCTTATAGCTCTATATTAGGGAATTACTATTATGGTGAAAGTAATATTGGCTATATTAAAGATAGCCCAGGATGGTTATTTGTGTATCGTCTGGCAGTATTAGCAATGGTTGCTTTTGGTGCATTAGCGAGCTTTGACTTTGTTTGGGCACTAGCAGATTTAACGATGGCGATTATGGCATTAATCAACCTGTATGCAATCACGAAGCTCTATAAAATTGTGCATGTTGTATTACGGGATTACCGTGAGCAGCGTCGTGCAGGGAAGGATCCTGTATTTAATCGCGAAATATTGGATGATCCAAGTGGAGTTGAATTTTGGGAACCTGGACAGGTGAAAGGAAAAGAATAGCGTAATTGGATAGACATTCGTCATGAGGCGGATGTCTATTTTTTTAATGTTTTTGAAAACCCCTTGCTATGCGAGGGGTTCCGGAAAGCTTTCAGCGTGGGACAAAAAAGCCTCACTTCATGGTAAGATAAAGTTGGTTTCCCGACCACTAAATCTCACCGAAGAAGGAG
>NZ_JBCPXV010000048.1:0-21415 GCF_039581225.1 Ornithinibacillus proteolyticus
AATTTAAAAAAGTAAAAAAGCGGAAACAGATGGAAAGATATAAATCTGAAACCGTTGTCAAATTTGGAATTAAAACAATACAAAATAAGGGACTTTAAAAATCTCCCACAAATACTTGACTCAATCTTCATGGGCTCTTGTGTATGCTGGTTCGTAGAAATTGTGTTAGAATAGGAAAAGGATTTATAGTGGGGAGAAGATAGTATGATTTCGTACTTACGAGGAAATTTAGTTTCCATACAAGATGAAGCAATTATAATAGATGTTAATGGAGTTGGCTATGAAGTAGTTTGTCCAAATCCATTTGCCTTTCAAGATTCTTTAAACAAGGAATTTCAAATACATACTTTTTTCCATGTTCGGGAAGATGCACAAATTTTATTTGGTTTTAAAAATGAGGACCAGAAATATTTATTTACTAGACTAATTTCGGTTTCAGGAATCGGCCCTAAAGGTGCTTTAGCTATTCTTGCGGGGGTTAATATTCCTGACTTTGTTGCCGCAGTGGAACGTGAGGATGATAAATTCCTGACTAGTTTCCCTGGTGTTGGGAAAAAAACAGCCAGACAAATTATTTTAGATCTAAAAGGTAAACTAACTGCGAACTTCACTATTTCTGATGTCGAGGTAGAAAATAAGACGACTTCTACTAGTCTTTCTTCTGATCAATTAAAAGAAGCTATCGAGGCGTTAAAAGCATTAGGATATATGGATAAAGAAATTAAATTAATCTTACCAGCATTGAAAAAATCGCTAACTGATATAACTAATACAGATGAAATTATTAGAAAAGCATTAAGCTTACTTATGAAAAAGTAGGAAGGGGGCAATGTAATGGATGAGAGAATGGTTACAGGTGAATTACATGAGGAAGAATCCTATGTTGAACTTAGTCTTCGCCCCACAACATTAAATCAGTATATTGGTCAGGACAAGGTAAAGGAAAACTTAACAATCTTTATCCAAGCGGCTAAGATGCGTAATGAGCCATTGGATCATGTGTTGTTATATGGACCACCAGGGCTTGGTAAAACAACATTAGCTGCTATTATTGCGAATGAGATGGGTGTTAACTTTCGTTCAACATCAGGACCTGCAATTGATCGTGCAGGCGACCTGGCAGCAATTCTCACTTCCTTAGAAGTTGGTGATGTCTTATTTATTGATGAGGTTCATCGCTTGCCACGAGCAGTGGAAGAAGTATTATATTCCGCTATGGAAGATTTCTTTATTGATATTGTTATCGGGACAGGACCAAGTGCGCGGTCGGTAAGAATTGATTTACCACCTTTCACACTAGTTGGTGCAACGACGAGGGCAGGTTTACTGTCGGCCCCTTTACGTGATCGTTTTGGCGTTCTTTCAAGGTTGGAATACTATGAGACAAAGGATTTACGAGCGATTGTGGAACGGACAGCAGAGATTTTTGATACGAAAATTGTAAAAGAGGCCGCAATAGAAATTGCTCGACGTTCCAGAGGGACACCTCGTATTGCCAATCGACTTTTACGCAGAATTCGGGATATATCCCAAGTAAAAGGGGAAGATGAGATCAGTTTAGAAACAACGGATATAGCCCTCGGAATGTTACAAGTGGATGATCAAGGATTAGACCATATTGATCATAAACTATTAAAAGGCATTATCGAAGGCTTTCAAGGGGGTCCAGTTGGATTAGATACGATTGCAGCAACCATTGGTGAAGAGTCTCAAACCATTGAGGATGTGTATGAACCTTATTTATTACAGATTGGATTTATTCAGCGAACTCCGAGAGGGAGAGTTGCCACACCAAAGGCATATCAACATTTTGGTATGAAAGTGAATGGTGAAACGTGAATATCGGTAAGATGTTTATTATAATTGGAATTATACTGGTCGTTATAGGGCTAATATGGACATTTATTGGTAGATTACCTGGTGATATTTCGTTTAAAAAAGGAAATGTTACCTTTTACTTTCCGATCATGACATCTATTATAGTAAGCATTATCTTATCATTATTATTTTTTATTTTAGGACGATTTCGTTAAACTGTTTAAAGGAGTAACACCATGAATATTGAAGATTTTGATTTTAACTTACCAGAAGAATTAATCGCACAGACACCATTACGTGAGCGAAGTGCATCTAGATTAATGGTATTAAATAGAGATACGAAGGAAATAGCACATAAACAGTTCCCAGATATTAAGCAATATTTAAAACCTGGGGATTGCTTAGTATTAAATGATACACGTGTCTTACCTGCAAGATTATATGGGGTAAAAGAGGACACAGGAGGAAAAGTAGAGATTCTACTGCTCAAACAGCTAGAAGGGGATTCTTGGGAAGTTCTAGCTAAGCCTGCTAAACGCATGAAAGAAGGTAGCACCTTGATTTTTGGTGAGGGCAAGCTACGAGCAACTTGTACAGGTACTTTAGAGCATGGTGGCCGTATATTGCAATTTGACTATGAGGGGATCTTTTATGAGGTGTTGGAGGAGCTAGGAGAAATGCCTTTACCACCGTATATAAAAGAGCAATTACCAGAAAAAGAACGGTACCAAACCGTGTATGCGAAAGAAAAAGGGTCAGCAGCGGCTCCAACAGCAGGATTACATTTTACTACTGAATTACTAGAAGAGATTAAAGAAATGGGTGTCACGATTGCTTTCATTACACTTCATGTTGGACTTGGAACATTCAGACCCGTATCTGTAGATAATATTGATGAGCATAAAATGCATTCAGAGTTTTATGTGATGTCACGGGAGACCGCAGAAACACTGACTCGGGTAAGAGAAAATGGTGGTAGAATCATTTCTGTTGGTACAACCTCAACAAGAACACTAGAGACCATTACACGTGATAATAATGGACAATTTGTTGAATCAAGTGGTTGGACAGATATATTTATATACCCGGGATTTGAATATAAGGCAATTGATGGATTAATCACAAATTTCCATCTGCCAAAATCAACGTTAATTATGTTAGTCAGCGCGTTTGCTGATCGAGATTTTATACTGAAAGCTTATCATGAGGCAGTTAAAGAAAAATATCGCTTCTTTAGTTTTGGCGATGCGATGTTAATTATGTAGAAGAGGAAAGATACAATGACAACACCGATACGTTATGAATTAATTAAAACAGATAAACAAACAGGAGCAAGACTTGGAGTCGTTCATACACCACATGGTTCATTTGAAACGCCGACATTTATGCCGGTAGGAACTCTCGCGACGGTCAAAACAATGAGTCCTGAGGATTTAGAATCGATGGGAGCGAATATTATTCTATCGAATACGTACCATCTCTGGTTGCGCCCTGGTGAAAATATCATCAAAGAAGCTGGTGGGCTGCATAAGTTTATGAATTGGGATGGCGCAATTCTCACTGATTCAGGTGGTTTCCAGGTATTTAGTTTGAGTGATATGCGAAAAATAACGGAAGAAGGGGTGCATTTCCGTAATCATTTAAATGGTGAAAAGCTATTTTTATCCCCAGAAAAAGCCATGCAAATTCAAAATGATTTAGGCTCAGATATTATGATGGCATTTGATGAATGCCCACCATACCCAGCAACACATGAATATATGAAGCAATCTGTGGAAAGAACTTCTAGATGGGCAGAGAGATGTTTAGCTGCTCATGCCAGACCAGATGTGCAAGGGTTATTCGGGATTATTCAAGGTGGAGAGTATGAAGATTTGCGTAAACAGAGTGCACAGGACTTAATTTCGCTTGATTTACCTGGCTATGCAGTTGGGGGACTTTCGGTTGGAGAACCGAAGGATGTTATGAATCGAGTATTAGAGTTTACGACACCATTAATGCCTAGTAATAAACCACGATACCTAATGGGAGTTGGTTCGCCAGATTCCTTGATAGACGGTGCGATACGTGGGATTGATATGTTTGATTGTGTATTGCCGACGCGAATTGCCCGTAATGGTACATGTATGACATCATCAGGAAGGTTAGTAGTAAGAAATGCCAAATATGCACGTGATTTCGGTCCAATTGATGAAAACTGTGACTGTCATGTTTGCCGAAATTATACTCGTGCCTACATCAGACATCTAATAAAATGTAATGAAACGTTTGGTTTTAGACTTACTACTTATCATAACTTATATTTTCTGTTAAAATTAATGGAGCAAGTACGACAAGCAATACGCGAAGATCGACTTGGTGACTTTAAAGAAGAATTCTTCGAGCAATACGGATTAAATAAACCGGATGCCAAGAATTTTTAATGAGCGTTTAGAAAATCATGATTTTTTAAACGAATGGATTGGAAAGGAGGGACAAGTATATGGAGAGTTTCATTACGTTATTACCCTTAATAGCTATGTTTGTAATTTTCTATTTCTTGCTGATTCGTCCGCAACAAAAGCGTCAGAAACAAGTAAGGCTAATGCAGTCTGAACTTAAAAAAGGTGATTCTGTTGTGACGATAGGTGGTTTCCATGGCGTGATTCATGCTTTAGATGAAGACACTGTAGTATTACAAGCAGGAGACGGTTCTAAACTTACATATGATCGTTCTGCGATTCGTGAAGTTAAAACTGTATAATCAAAAGGTAAAAGAGACTGACCTAGGTTAGTCTCTTTTACTTTCGAATCTACTAGCAATTGTTTGATTAACAATAAATTTTATTCCTGATTAGAGGTAATATTGACACCGACAGCCCCACCGAATAGCGCTGCTAAAATATAAAAGAAATGATGGATGGCTTGTTGTAAGTTGAAGCCAACCTGATATCCGAGGTATTGAACTAGGAAAGTGAACACGGTAAATCCTAATCCGGTAATCGCACCAATCATCCACCCTTTCTGTTTTCCTTTCGCTCCAGCAACTGCCCCACCGATAAATAAAGAGATTAAT
Source organism: Ornithinibacillus proteolyticus (assembly GCF_039581225.1). Taxonomy (NCBI): domain Bacteria; kingdom Bacillati; phylum Bacillota; class Bacilli; order Caryophanales; family Bacillaceae; genus Ornithinibacillus; species Ornithinibacillus proteolyticus. Next base: position 4,874 of record NZ_JBCPXV010000048.1, read on the forward strand.
CCGATAACAAGTGTTACCCAATCTGTTGCAGGTTCATTAAAAGTAGAGAATCGTAATAATAGAGCCAATGCCATACTAGAAACAAGAATTAATCCAAGTACAACAATCCATCCGTAAAGTAACGCTGTAAATTGTTGATTTCGCATGAGAATCCCCCTCACAAAAGTCCTTTTATAGTATTCATATTCTTGTCCGTTGAAAAGTAGACGAGTTTTTTATAGATTTATTTACTATCAACGAAATGTACTAGTGCATTCCCTTGTCAATTTAAGACTTAATCCATTTTTGTAAAAATGGAATTTGTTCTAGTTCTTCCTTCGTGATAAATCGCAAAATAAATAGTAAGATGAGATAGATAGCTGTTAAGGCAATCAATGATAGTCCAAATAGAAATAGGTTTGGATCGTAATTTATATAAATGTCATAAAGTAACTTACCAGTAAACCAAGTGGCGAGAATTAAGACAATCATTTTTGCGATGTCTTTGATTGGAATGTAGAAATTAATAGCCTGACGCAAGGAGGCTAAATGTAATAATGTTATGAGAATGACACCGACTGACATGGCAATTGCAACTCCCATGATGCCAAAGCTTTCATTTGAGGCTAGAATAAATAGTACAATGAATTTTACGACAGCACCTATTAAGCTATTCCACATTGCTGCCTTGGCTAAATCTAATGCTTGAAGCGCAGCTTGTAATGGTGACTGGATATAAAGTAAAATATAGAATGGTGCCATAAATATAAGAATATTGCTTGCATTAGCTGTACCATACATAAAAGATAGGATTGGAACGGCAAAAATCGTTAATACGACCGTAGCAATCGCTCCCGAAGCAAATGATATCCGAATGGATTGATGGATGCGATAGTGTATAAGGCTAGTATTTTGCCTTGCATCTGCTTCTGAGATATTAGGTACGAGTGCGATCGATAATGACTGGGTAATAAAGGTTGGTAGAAACAGAAGCGGTAAAACAAACCCAGTTAATTCTCCGTACTGCTTTGTAGCTAATGCACCTGATATACCTGCGAGAGCTAGGCTGTTCGTTACAATAATGGGTTCAAGAAAATAAGAGAATGAACTAATCATTTTACTACCAGTACTCGGCAGAGCAATAGAGAATAACTCTTTCACGGTTTGCTTACTTGCTTTTACATAGGCAAAAAAGCGATGCCGTATACGAATTGTTTTTTTGCGTTTAAACAGATATATCATATAGAGTAGGGAAGCAAATTCGCCTAAAATAACACTAATCATGGCTCCTGCTGCTGCGTACTCTATTCCATAAGGGAGTAGTAAATGTACAAATAAGGCAACACAGCTAATACGTACGATTTGTTCAATAACTTGTGAATAGCTCTGTGGTTTCATGTTTTGTTTTCCTTGAAAATAACCGCGTAAAACGGATGAAACAGCCACAATAGGGATGATTGGGCTAACTGCGATTAACGGATAAAGTGTACGTTCATCTGTTAATAATGTAGTGGCGATAAAAGGTGCTGCAAAGATCATGGCTGTTGTAAAGATAATACTAGAAATGGAGGTAATAATAATCGAAACTACTAATATTCGTTTTATTTTCGCATGATCTTGCTGTGCATCTGCTTCTGCTACACGTTTTGATATAGCAACAGGTAGTCCAAGTTGTGTAAGTGTCATGACTAAAAATAGAGTAGGAAGGGCCATCATATATAGCCCTACGCCTTCTTCTCCCATCAGTCTGGCAACTACAAGACGATTAATAAATCCTAGAAAACGAGTAATCATGCCTGCTGCTATTAAGATGAGTGTCCCTTGGAGAAAAGTTTGTTTAGACACATCGACGACCTGCCTTCTCAAAAAATAAAATTTCATATACAATGATATATATGCAATTGGTGTAGCCAAGCATGACAACTTGTACAATCTTATTACAATCTTTCTAGGAAGGTGAAGGTCTTGGAGATAAAGAAGACTGTTGAAGCATGGAAGCAGGAGTTAAGACCAGCTTTAGAAAGTAAGACGCAAGAATTTCAAATGATGGGGTATTCTCGAGCAACAGAAGAAGATATTTGGAATTGCCTGATGAAGAAAGTGTGGAAAGGCAATCCAGAAAAAAGACTTTACGAAGTTGTCCAAGATATACTACACCTTAGCTCGAGTACATATATGAGCTATTTGACCATAGATGCCTATCAAGATGATGATTTGATGGTTTCGATCGCTGCCTTAACTGGCAATAGCTAAACCCCTAAGCGTTACATATGTGTTGGATACATAAAAGGGAGGAACTTTTTATTATGAAAAATAAAGGACGGATTGCATCCTTTTTCCTAATTGTTATTGCATTAGGACTTATTATTGGATTACTTACACCAAGTGTTACGAAAAGCATTAATCTTGGACTGGATTTGCAAGGGGGCTTTGAGGTCCTTTATACAGTAGAACCAATTGATGAAACCCAGGAAGTCGATCGGAGCTTATTGGAAGCTACAGTTCAATTATTAAATGATCGGGTAAATAAGTTAGGAATTAGTGAAGCAGTAATTGATATCGAAGGAGAAGACCGTATTCGCGTTCAATTAGCCGGTGTTGAAGATCAAACACAAGCCCGTGAAATGTTAGCAACATCAGCTAGACTTACCTTTCGCGATGTAAATGATACGGTATTGTTAGATGGGTCTGATGTGAAAGAGGGAAGTGCTAAGCAAGATTTCCACCCAGATACGAATCAGCCTATTGTCACCTTACAAGTAAAGGATGCAAGTAAATTTGCCCAAGTAACGAGAGAGTTATCGCAAGAAAGTCCAGGTGATAATTTACTTGTCATTTGGATGGATTATGAAGATGGGGATTCTTTTGAAGAGGAAGCATTAAAAGAAGAGCCTAAATTTATCTCAGCGCCATCCGTAAATGAACCGATTACTGGCGGTAATGTTATGATTACCGGAAACTTTACGGTTGAAGAGGCACAATATCTGGCGAGCATGATTAATTCTGGTTCGCTGCCAGTTAATTTAGAGGAGATATTCTCTACTTCAGTTGGGGCACAGTTTGGTCAGCAAGCTCTAGATCAAACTGTACTTGCTGCTATAGTTGGAATCAGTATTATATTTGTGTTTATGATAGCAGTATATCGCTTTCCAGGTGTTATTTCTGTTATATCATTAAGTGCTTATATATTCTTAGTGCTTGCTATATTTGAAAGTCTACGAGGTGTACTAACATTACCTGGTATAGCCGCATTAATATTAGGGGTAGGTATGGCAGTAGATGCCAATGTTATTACCTTTGAACGTATTAAGGAAGAATTACGGGAAGGTAAATCGCTACAGGCAGCCTTTAAAAAAGGGACAAGCAACTCCTTACGGGCAATTCTAGATGCTAATATTACAACGCTACTAGCGGCGGCAGTACTATTTATTTTTGGTACTAGTTCTGTAAAAGGGTTTGCGACGATGTTGATTATTAGTATCGTAGTAAGCTTTTTAACAGCAGTGTATGGAGCTAAATTACTCCTCCAATTATGGATTAAAGTTAAATTCTTTAAAAATCATCCAGGTTGGTTTGGCGTAAAGAAATCAACTATAAAAGATATCCGAGATAATAGTGAAGTTCCAGCAACATTCTTAGGTAAAGAATGGAATGTAGTGGATAATCGTAAGATATTTTTCGTTATCACGATTATATTAACGGTTATTGGTGTCATTGCTTTTGGTATATTTAGATTAACTCCTGGAATTGACTTTACAAGTGGTTCAAGAGTGCAGATTATGGCGGAAGAACCATTAAGTGAAACAGAAATTGAGTCAGATTTAGAAGCTCTAGGATTAGAGGCGAGATCAATCATACTTTCTGGTGAAAATAATGAAATTGCAGTAATTCGTTACCAGGATGTAATACCAGAAGATAAAATTAGTGAACTGACCACTTATTTTCATGATAAATATAATGTAGAGCCTGGTATCAGTGTTGTATCGCCAATAGTTGGGCAAGAATTAGTGAAAAATGCTATCTATGCCCTTGCTATTGCTGCTGTAGGAATGATTATTTATGTGGCATTCCGCTTTGAGTTTTACTTTGCAGTCATGGCGATCCTAACATTACTCCATGATATATTTATCATGTTAATGGTGTTTAGTATTTTCAAGATTGAATTTGATGTTACCATTGTTGCTGCAATCCTAACGATAGTCGGATATGCAATCAACTCTACCATTGTAACCTTTGATCGAATTCGCGAAAATGCTGCACAATCTAATCGGGTGATAAAATCCTTTAAGGAGCTTTCCGGTATTGTAAATCGAAGTATTGTTCAAACGATGACTAGAACGATAAATACGAATATTACAACATTAATTGCTATTGTCGCATTCTTAATTTTAGGTGCAGAGCCGATTCGTGGGTTTGGTATTGCCTTACTCATTGGAATCATTGCAGGTACCTACTCATCTTTATTCCTTGCAACACAATTATGGTTAGTATGGCGAGGAAAGAATATTAAGGATAAGCCAGTAGACTTTAGAAAGAAAAAACGTGTGGAAGGACCACAGGTTTAACGAAACAATCCCTTTGCAAGGTGCAGAGGGATTGTTTTTTTTCTACTTGTATAAAATAAAGGGTAGCGAAAAAGGACAAGGAGGAATTATTGTGAGAGGACAAACGTATGTGATTGTTGCGATTATTTTTGTCATACTGGTTGCTATATTTGCTGTAATGAATGTTAGTCCTGTACAGGTTACCTATTTTTTTTGGCAAGTAGAATCACCATTAATTTTAGTGATCCTTTTCTCTGTTTTAATGGGGGGAATGATTACGGCTGCTGTCGGAATGGTTAGAATGTTTAAGCTGCAAAAAGAGATAAAAGTAATAAGAAGAAAGAATGCAGCATTATCTCAACTAGTAGAAGACAAGAATGTAGCTGAAACGAATGGAGGCACGCAAGCTTCTAAAGCAAATGATGGCACACAGGAAGACTAAACGATAAATTCTCGTTGCTCCCCCTGACTCTATTTGTGTATAATAGATTAGTCAGGGGTGAATATATGCTACAAAGCAAGTCGAAATGGAAATTTGTGCGTACAGAAGAATATCAAGACCAGTGGATGGATGACTCAATAGAATTATCCCCCGTGATAAAAGAGTTATTAGTACAGCGTGGTATTCAATCCTATGAAGAAGCGCAAGAGTTCTTAATGCCATCTATTGATAACTTGATTAGTCCTATGAAGTTAGCTTCCATGGATATTGCTACAGAACGAGTCCATCAAGCCATTCGCGCCAATGAAAAAATTCTCGTATTTGGTGATTATGATGCGGATGGGGTTAGCTCGACAACGATACTTATTAAAGCATTAGAAGAACTAGGTGCTAATTGCAATTTCTATATACCGAATCGTTTTACAGAAGGATATGGTCCTAATGAAGCTGCCTTCAGAGAGGCTTGTGAAAATGGATATAAACTTATTATTACAGTCGATACCGGTATTGCCTCTGTTTATGAAGCAGAAGTAGCGAAGGAACTAGGTATCGATTTAATCATTACCGACCACCATGAACCACAAGAAGCATTACCAGATGCTTTTGCTATCATACATCCAAAATGCTCTCCAGAATATTCCTTTAAGGAATTAGCTGGAGCAGGGGTAGCCTTTAAATTTGCACAAAGCTTACTAGGTTATTTCCCAGAGCATTTATTAGATTTAGTTGTCATTGGTACGGTTGCAGATTTAGTTCCTCTAGTTGGAGAAAATCGGATATTAACTTATTATGGGTTACAGAAGCTATCCGTTACGAAGCGAGAAGGATTAATTGCCTTAAAGAAGCAATGTAAAATAGAAGGAAAAACAACAGAAGAAGACATTGGATTCTTAATCGGACCTAGGCTAAATGCAGTAGGGCGATTACAGGATGCAGATTTAGCTGTTGAGCTACTTTTAACCGATATTCCGGAAGAAGCCGAGGAATTAGCAGAACAAGTAGGGCAACTTAATCAAGAGCGTCAACAAATTGTTGCATCTATTGTAAAAGAAGTGGAACAACTTGAAACGATTGACCCGGAAAAAGGGGTTATCGTCGTTGCAAAACAAGGCTGGAATGAAGGAGTTCTAGGTATTGTTGCATCTAGACTAGTAAGAAAGTATGATCGACCGGCCATTGTACTATCAATTAATGAAGAAAATGGTACTGCAAAGGGTTCTGCAAGGAGCATCCCTGCCTTTGATTTATTTCAAAGCTGTATGAAATTGAAAGAAGTGTTCACGCATTTTGGTGGGCATGCACAAGCAGCTGGGATGACATTACCAATTGAAAACGTGAGAATACTAGAAAAAGAACTCGATCATTTGATTCAACAGGAATTGACGAGTGAGGACTTTAAGCAAGAGATTCTCATTAGTAAAACACTGACTTTATCGGATATTAGTGAAGGATTAATTGATGAGATAGGTAAGCTAGCACCATTTGGAATGGCGAATCCAAAGCCTAAATTCCGGATTGAAGCAAAGCCTTATGAAGTCCGTCAATTAGGTAATATGAAAAAGCATTTGAAACTGCTATTTAAGGAAAACGGAAGCTCTTTAGAAGGAATCGCGTTTGGAATGGGGGAATCATATCATTATATTTCGCCAAAAGCCACGCTATCTGTAGTCGGAGAATTAGGTATGAATGAATGGAATGGCATTCGTAAGCCACAACTTGTCGTGGAAGATATGCGAATTGATCATTGGCAATTATTTGACCACCGAGGAAAAAAACAAGTAGACATAACGAATTTCCTTCATCAGTTTGATAGACATGTGCTATTGTATAATGAGAATTTTTCTAATAACCATGATTTTCCAGAAGGAATTATGCCGTTAACATACAAAGAAGCACTGACTTTTCATGAGGAGATAGATGTGCTTTATCTCTTTGATCTACCGCAAAATCTAGATGAATTGAGAAAAATCGTGCATAAGACTAAGCCTTGCGTCATTCATGCGTGTTTTTATGTGGAAAATAGTGTATACTTATCTAGTTTTCCCACGAGAGAAGATTTTAAATGGTTATATTCGTTAATATGGAAGAGAAAAGAACTGAATATCCGTAAAGACTTACAAGCCATTATAAATGCTAAGGGCTGGACTAAAGATTCGATCATGTTTATGTTAAAGGTGTTTTCTGAGCTTGAATTTGTTAATATTAGTAATGGAATTATTGCATTAAATTCATCGCCACAAAAAAAGGATTTACAAGAAGCACACATCTATCAGGAACGTGTGAAGCAAACAGAAATTGAAAAAATGCTTTATTACGCAACGTATGAAGAATTAACAAGATGGTTTGAAGATTGTATGGGACTGATGGATAAACCTAAGGAGGAAATGACCCATGGATTATAAACAATATATTAAAATTGTACACGATTGGCCAAAAGAAGGAATTGAATTTAAAGATATTACGCCATTAATGGATAATGGAAAAGCATTTAAATCTGCAGTAAATGAGATTGTAGAATTTGCAAGGGATAAACAAATTGATTTAGTAGTAGGACCTGAAGCTAGAGGATTTATTGTTGGTTGTCCAGTTTCCTATGCACTTGAAGTTGGATTTGCACCGGTTAGAAAAGAAGGTAAGCTACCACGTGAGGTAATTAAAGTAGACTATGGTTTAGAATATGGACAAAATGTTTTAACCATTCATAAGGATGCTATTAAACCAGGTCAACGTGTTCTCATTACCGATGATTTATTAGCAACAGGTGGTACAATTGAAGCAACTATTAAATTAGTGGAAGAATTAGGTGGAATTGTTGTTGGCTGTGCCTTCCTAATCGAATTATCGTATTTAAATGGTTTGGATAAACTGAAAGGTTATGATGTTCTATCCTTAATGAAATATTAATTTATGTAGGTCTGGTGGAGAAATCCTTCATCAGACCTCTTGTAATTCGGAAAAGGAATAGCTTTTAACAACAGCTTGCTTAAAATAGGTTCTAGAATGTGCTACTAATGATAAGTGATGTTTAGACAATGACTGCGGTGAGTTACCAGAAAATGTAAAGGTATTTTTTCTTTACATTTTAATAAATTTTTTTGATACTAGAAAGAAAGTATCTTCTACAATTAAAGGTGATAATATGGCGAAAAATGACATTATAACAATTGAACAATTACAAGAAAAAGCTAGCACGTATTTATCGGAGGACGATGTTGCGTTTATTATGCGTGCTTATACGTACGCAGAAGAGGCACATAGGGACCAGTATCGTAAATCAGGAGAAGCATATATCATACACCCTATTCAAGTTGCTGGCATATTAGTAGATTTAAAAATGGATCCAGTGACGGTTGCGGGTGGATTTTTGCATGATGTTGTAGAGGATACCGAAATAACATTAGAAGAAATAGAAGAACAATTTAATAAGGAAGTTGCCATGCTTGTTGATGGTGTTACAAAGCTAGGTAAAATCAAATACAAATCCAAAGAAGCCCAACAAGCTGAAAATCACCGAAAAATGTTTGTCGCTATGGCGAAAGATATACGTGTTATATTAATTAAGCTAGCGGATAGATTGCATAATATGCGAACGTTAAAGTTCTTACCACCTGAAAAGCAACGTATCAAAGCGAATGAAACGATAGAAATCTTTGCTCCATTAGCACATCGTTTAGGAATTTCTGCGATTAAATGGGAGCTAGAAGATATCTCATTACGTTACTTAAATCCCCAACAATATTACCGAATTGTTCAGTTAATGAAGCAAAAGCGGGAACAACGTGAATCTTACATTGATGAAGTTATTCAAGAAGTAAATAAACAGTTAGAAGAAGTAAATATAGAAGCGGAAATCTCAGGTAGACCGAAGCATTTATATAGTATTTATCAGAAGATGATAAAGCAAAACAAACAGTTTAATGAGATTTATGATTTATTGGCTGTTCGTATTTTAGTCAACAGTATTAAAGATTGTTATGCGGTACTAGGAATTATTCATACATGCTGGAAGCCAATGCCTGGTAGATTTAAAGATTATATTGCAATGCCAAAGCAAAACCTATACCAATCCTTGCATACAACGGTAATTGGTCCTAAAGGAGATCCTTTAGAGGTACAAATAAGAACGAAGGAAATGCATGAGATTGCCGAGTACGGGATTGCTGCTCACTGGGCGTATAAGGAAGGTAAGCAACTTAATCGTGATAAGAAATCCTTTGAAGAGAAATTAACATGGTTCCGTGAAATTTTAGAATGGCAAAATGAGACACATGATGCGGAGGAATTTGTTGAATCTTTAAAAGTAGATTTATTTTCCGATATGGTTTATGTCTTTACGCCTAAAGGAGATGTAATAGAACTTCCTTCTGGTTCTGTTCCACTTGATTTTGCTTACCGAATTCATACGGAAATCGGTAATCAGACAATCGGGGCAAAAATTAACGGGAAAATGGAGCCATTAGACTACAAATTAAAAAATGGCGACATAATCGAAGTACTAACTTCGAAACATTCCTATGGACCTTCTCAAGATTGGTTAAAGATCACGCAAACATCACAGGCAAAGAATAAAATTAGACAATTTTTCAAGAAGCAACGCCGTGAAGAAAACGTAGCAAAGGGTAAGGATTTAGTCGAAAAAGAGATTCGGGCATTTGATATCGAACCGAAAGAAGCATTGACAGAGGAGAATTTAAAACGCGTTTACGAACGATTTAACTTTGTTTCTGAGGAAGACTTATATGCCGCGGTAGGTTATCAGGGTATTACTGCCGCTCTAGTCGCGACAAGATTAACGGAGAAAATACGTCAATCTCGCCAAAAAGAAGAAGACCTTGCCAAAACGTTAGAGGGTACAAAAACAGAGTATAAGGAATTTAAAAAACATAAGAAAGACTCTGGTGTAATTGTAGAAGGCATTGATAATTTACTTGTCCGTCTATCCAAATGCTGTAATCCTGTCCCTGGTGATGAAATAATTGGGTATATTACAAAAGGGCGAGGCGTATCTGTCCATCGAACCGACTGCCCAAATGTACAAACAGAGGAAGCAAGAGAACGTCATCTACATGTGGAATGGGAAAAAGATCAAACACAAAAGCAATATCATGTGGATTTAGAAATCTCAGGCTATGATCGTAGAGGCTTATTAAATGAAGTGTTACAAGCAGTAAATGAGTCGAAAACAAATATTACCCATGTAAATGGCAGGTCTGATCGTAATAAAATGGCTGTTATTCAAATTACGATTTTGATTCATAATACGAACCATTTAAGAAAAATTGTGGAACGGATTAAGCAGATCAAAGATGTTTATGCAGTTACACGTACACTTCAATAAAACTTTCACAAAACTAAAAGTTAGAGATGTAAACCCGAATAAGGCATCACACTAGCTCCGGAAAATTGGTAGACGAAAGGCAAGGATCCAGACCTTGGATGAACCTCAAGTCTACTAACCATTCACGGAGCGGTGGCTTGCTCATTATTCGGTTTTTCCTTTATCATAAACATTTCTAACCCGACTCTATAGTACTAGTAAAAGGAGTTTTAAACATGAGAGCTATTATCCAACGTGCTAGAGATGCACGTGTTACCGTAAAAGATGAGGTAGTTGGCAAAATCGATAATGGTTTTGTCGTGTTAATTGGAGTAACCCATGAGGATACAGTGGAGGATGCACAATATCTAGCAAATAAAATTGTCAACCTACGTGTATTTGAAGATGAACAAGAAAAAATGAACTTATCATTAACAGACGTAAATGGCGAAATTTTATCGATATCCCAATTCACCCTTTATGGCGATACTAGAAAGGGCAGAAGACCAAATTTCATGCAAGCAGCGAAGCCACAGCAAGCAAATGAGCTTTACGAGAAGTTCAATGAAATGCTTCGTCAAGAAGGAATAAAGGTAGAGGTAGGTAGATTCGGAGCAATGATGGATGTTACACTTACCAATGTTGGTCCAGTAACTTTCATTTTAGATAGTAAAGATAGATAACGAGACAGGGGCGTAACAAAAAGAATGAAAGGTAACACCGATTGATATTCAATACTCGCTCAGGAAATATATCTAGACTCCTGTGGGAGGAAAGGGCACTGCCTGAGACCCAGGAAGAGCTTAAGCTCTGAGGCGGCTCACTAGCCACCAGGCGGTAAAGTAGACACTGCGAGGTTCTCTCGAGCAGATGTCGCCCCTGTACTGGAAGTAACCGCAAGTATATTTCCAGAGCGGAGGCTTTGCTCATCATTCGGTTTTACCTATAGGATAAATTCTGTTGTCCCAGCCTCTACTTAATTAGAAAAATAACGCTGTAATCCATTTACAATACCAGATACGAGTTTTTTCTGATAGGCATTTGTCGTCATTAGCGTATCCATTTCAGGATTGGACATGAACCCTAGCTCAATAAGTACAGCAGGCATCAGATTTTGTCTAATTACTTGGAAATCACCAAACTCCGCACCACGATCTCTGTCACCTGATTCTTTAATAATCTCTTGCTGAATATAACGCGCTAATTCTGCATACTGCTCATGGGAATAATAGGTACTTATGCCAGTGACTGTAGGAAGATCAGGTACACTATTATAGTGTAAACTAATGAAAGCATCAGCATGAACCGTGTTAGAAAGCGTGGCCCGACTTGCTAATGACGCAAATGTATCCTCCTCTCTAGTAGTTATAACGATAGCACCTAACATCGTTAATTCCTGAGCTAGAATATCTGCTGTTTTATAGGCTAAGTCCTTTTCTAGTACATTTGTAGGACTAATAGCACCTGAATCAAATCCACCATGACCTGGATCTAGAACGATTGTTTTTCCTTTTAAACCTTCGCTTGTTTCCTTGATTTCATCTTTAACTAAGTCTGCTAATACATACCCTTCCATCGTGTCATTTTTCACTTTTAACCAATTATCCGTTTTACCGATTACAGAAAGAGTTTCCCCTTTTTCAGCAAAGTAGATAATTTCATCATCAGTTGAAGGGCCATTTCGAATATGGGTTTTCTCGAATGGAATGGTAATAGAAGTCTGGTCAACTGAATGATCAAGCCCCACATTTTTCACTTGTTGTTCAGATGAATCTTCTTGAATGGTTACATAATCGGTCGAAATCCAAGCAGTATATCCATCAAGTTGAATCTCAACCCAATCCCCTTCTTGACCTACAATGGGGTATTGTTCATTTTGATGGACTTGTCCAAGTTTATCGTAATTCGTACCAGGACCACTTCGTAGATTTAAATAATTTTCGTTTACAATGACCTCTTTTGTACTAGCTGTTACAGGAAAGGACCATGTAATCAGTAGTAGGCAAAGTATAATTCCAATTGTTTTTTTATAGCCCAATCGATTTCCTCCTAATAATTCGTAAACCACATGACTCTATTTTAATAAATATTGTCGAATTAGGCAAAACTAGTCTTATGAAAAAGGAGGCGATCTAATTGCGAATGAATGAAAAGCATTGGAGTTCCCATAATAATCGAGATATTTTTGGTGTAAACTTGCATAAGTTTATCGAAATGGAACAGTCCTCTGGACATATGGAAATAGCACAGGAGTTAGGGATATCATTAGGAGAGGTAAAAGCATTAAAGAAAAAGATTAATCGCTCTTGACAATCAGGAAGCAAAACATTATGATAATATTCATTCAAGTATCTTGAACGAACAAGAAATATCCTATGAAGGAAAAAGTAACTAGTACTTGCGTGAGCAGAGACAAAATGCCTTTGGCTGGAAGCATTTTGCATGGCAACCTAGTGAAAGACAATCCTGAGGATCTATATTGAACGTTATGACTAGTAAATATAGACGTTTTGCAGGCGTTAACTGTGAAAAGAGGATGCAATTAATTGCGTCAACTAGGGTGGCAACGCGGGTAACTCTCGTCCCTTTTTTATAGGGACGGGAGTTTTTTGTATACTTTTATAGCAACAAGGATTAAATGAATCATACATACACCGTGGATATGAAGTAAGAAAAGTTAACCATTACATGACTTTGGAATTCATAATCGTTTTAGGAGGATAAAAGAATGAATATTAAAGCGCCTAGAGGAACGGTAGATGTTCTACCAAAGGATGCCAAAAAATGGCAGTTTGTTGAGAATAAAATAAAGTGGATCTGTGATAAATATCATTACGAAGAAATTCGTACACCGGTATTTGAACATACAGAAGTATTTTCCCGTGGGGTAGGAGACTCAACTGATATTGTGCAAAAGGAGATGTATACCTTTGAAGACCGTGGCGGTAGAAGTCTTACACTTCGCCCAGAGGGTACAGCTGCTGTAACGAGAGCTTTTGTACAAAACAAGTTGTACGGGGAGGCCAATCAACCTGTAAAACTATACTACTTCATGCAAATGTTCCGTTATGAACGACCTCAGGCAGGCAGAATGCGTCAGTTGAATCAGTTTGGGGTAGAAGTATTAGGAAGTGCAGATCCAGCGGTTGATGCAGAAGTGATTGATTTAGCGATGACGGTATATCGGTCACTAGGATTAACATCTTTAAAACTAGTCATTAATTCGTTAGGTGATGTAGAGAGTAGAAAGAGACATCGCGATGCACTAATTAAACACTTTACACCATACAAGGAAGAACTGTGTAAAGATTGTCAGTCTCGATTAGAGCAAAATCCTATGAGAATTCTAGATTGTAAAGTCGACCGTGATCATCCATCCATGAAAACAGCACCTTCTATTCTAGACTATCTGAATGAAGATTCAGTTGAATACTTTGAAAAGGTTAAAAAATATCTTGAATTGATGGGAATTGAATATGAAGTTGATCCTAATCTTGTAAGAGGCTTGGATTACTATAATCACACCGCTTTTGAAATTATGAGTGAGGCAGAAGGTTTCGGAGCCATTACGACACTTGCTGGTGGGGGTAGATACAATGGACTAGTAGAACAGCTAGGTGGTCCAGCTACACCAGGTATTGGGTTTGGAATGGGAATTGAAAGACTATTAATGGCATTAGAAGCCGAAAATGTTGAAATTCCGTTAGAAGAAGCGTTGGATTGCTTTATCGTATCGGTTGGAGAGGAGCCAAAATCGGAAGTAGTTCGTATTACACATGAATTACGTCAACATGGTATCCAAGTCGATCAAGACTACCAAGGTAGAAAAATTAAAGCTCAATTTAAAGCCGCAGACAGATACAAGGCTAAATATGTGTTAGTTTTAGGTGAAGAGGAGCTTGATAAGAATGTCATAAATGTCAAAGAAATGGCTACTGGTGAACAAGTAGAGATTCCTTTAGATCAATTAACTCTCACAATGAAGGAAAAGCTTTTAGGAGGAAAATAGGATGACTGAAAGAATACTAGCAGGAACGATACAAGAAAAAGATGTTGAAAAGGTAATTCTACTAAAAGGGTGGGTTCAAAAACGCCGTGATTTAGGTGGTTTGATATTCATTGATCTCCGTGATAAATCTGGTATTGTACAGGTAGTTTTTAATCCTGATCACGAGGAAGCTTTAACAATTGCAGAATCCGTTCGTAGTGAATATGTTATCGAAGTAAAAGGGAAGGTGGTGCTTCGGGACGAGAGCACGATAAATCCAAATATGGAGACGGGTACTTTAGAGGTTATCGCAACAGAGGTTTCTATATTAAATAAGTCGAAAAATCCTCCATTTCTCATACAAGATGATACAGATGTGTCAGAGGATTTACGTCTGAAGTATCGTTATATGGACCTACGTCGTGGATCATTACAAGAGACCTTTAAAAAGCGCCATCAAATCACTCAAGTAGTGCGTAACTTCTTAAATGATGATGGATTCCTAGAAATGGAAACACCGATTTTAACGAAGAGTACACCAGAAGGAGCCCGTGATTACTTAGTTCCTAGTCGTGTACATCCAGGTGAATTCTATGCATTACCACAGTCACCACAATTGTTTAAACAATTGATCATGATGAGTGGCTTTGAAAAATACTATCAAATTGCTCGTTGCTTCCGTGATGAAGATTTACGTGCTGACAGACAACCAGAATTTACGCAAATTGATATTGAGACCTCCTTTATGACAAGTGATGAAATCATGACAATGACAGAGAAAATGATGCAGAAGGTGATGAAAGAAGTCAATCAGGTTGATATTCCATTACCACTACCAAGAATGCCATACAAGGAAGCAATGGAGCGTTACGGTTCTGATAAACCAGATACACGCTTTGGCTTAGAACTTATTCATGTTTCGGATCTACTAGCCAATTCTAGCTTTAAAGTATTCCAAGGTGCAATCGAGCGGGGTGGAAAGGTTGCATTATTAAATGTCAAAGGAGAAGCTACTAATTTCTCCCGAAAGGACATTGATAAACTAACTGAGTTCGTCAATGTCTATGGAGCTAAGGGACTTGCTTGGCTCAAGGTAGAAGATGGGGAATTAAAAGGACCAATTGCTAAGTTTATTTCAGAGGAAGAAAAACAAGGCTTATTAGAGCGAGCAAATGCAGAAAATGGGGACTTACTATTATTCGTTGCGGATAAGACCTCTGTTGTATACGATAGCCTAGGAGCTTTACGCCTTAAGCTTGGTAAAGAGCTTGGTCTAATAGATGAAAGTAAGTATAATTTCCTATGGATTACCGATTGGCCACTACTTGAATATGATGAAGAACTTGGCCGTTACTTTGCAGCCCACCATCCATTCACGATGCCATTTGAGGAAGATGTTGAGAAGCTGGCAACTGATCCAGCAAGTGTTCGCGCAAATGCGTATGATTTAGTTCTGAATGGATATGAATTAGGTGGAGGTTCTATTCGTATTTATAAACGTGAACAACAAAATGAAATGTTTAAGGTGCTAGGATTTACCGAAGAAGAAGCACAAGAACAATTTGGTTTCTTACTGGAAGCCTTGGAATATGGTGCACCGCCACATGGGGGGATTGCGTTAGGGCTGGATCGTATTGTTATGCTTCTAACAGGTAGAAGTAACCTAAGAGATACGATACTATTCCCGAAAACTGCATCAGCATCAGACTTGCTAACAGAAGCTCCAAGTGAAGTGAGTAACGCACAGTTAACTGAATTATCTATTCAGCTAAATGAAAATAAATAACTATAGTGCTAATAATGTTTAAATTTTGTAACAATTGTAATGAATACTTCATATAAAGGGATATTGAATACGTGGAATACGTATGTTAATATAATTTTACAAACGTAATACATTACGAAGGCGAATCAATCCTGATATGTTTGCCTATATCATATGTTTTGACCGAACAGTTTTATATAGGGAGCCTGGCGGTTTTCGTATGGCATACATGCCTCGTTTTCACTTAACGAGAGGACGTATAAAATATGAAACAGGGCACCCACCTGCTCGTAGCGGGGATCAAAACTTACTATAGGCGGCATTATTGGGATTGATGTATACATAAATAATAGGTAAGGCTAGCAGAAAAGCTAGTCTTATTTTTGTGCGCTTGGCAGCGCTCCGAACTTAAGGGTGAAAGTCCCAAACACGCCGTAGTGGCGGAAGTGTATAGCTGACAGGCAGTGCATGCTCGTGAGGGAATGTGCGGAGGGCTTGAAGGCAAAC
>NZ_JBCPXV010000049.1:0-21413 GCF_039581225.1 Ornithinibacillus proteolyticus
AAACGAATGGATTACTTTATAGAAAAAAGGTTTTACCACTCGTACCTAAGCTATTATTTATCTCATCAACACGCACTCGAACAGTCGGACAAACGAGATGGCAAGTAAGCCATCCCTTGTCCGAAGACGATTCATCCCCCACTTACTCATGGGGCTTTACCCTTCTCATTCCTTGAAGATGAGGGGATTCTCGCCTTTTTTAGATAAAATATCGTTTCGTAGTTCTCGTTTCAGTTGACCATACTTCAGGACCTTTAGCCAATAATTCCTTTGCTTCACTATTAATTGCATTTATTACGCCTGTATCCTTCAGAATTATTCCCTCTGACACCATTCGAGGTAAGGAAGGTCTAGCACGTTTGAAATCACTCTCAAAATAATCGTGATAGGAATGGAGATTATGTACGAATAGCTCTATCGGCCACTCACTTACAATTCGTGATTCCCTGTAAGAGGAGCGTGTTGCATTATCGAATATAACAATATCCAGATCAGAAGTTTCTGTTGCTTCACCGCGAACAACACTCCCTGCTAGTAGTGCACCATCACAATGAGGAAAGTGATTATGGATAACATTCTTCGCAACTTTCTCTGGAGCTAATCTATTAGAATGTAGGATAAGTACACCTTCTTAAAATCTTAATTACGGGAGAGTCTTGTCATCTCCACTAGATATAGTTTTTATTATTCCACTTTAATAACCTCTAACATATTCGTAGTTGAGATTAAATCAATGGTATGTGAACCGTTAGTATACAAAGTAGAGGCTCCTTCACTGATTTCTTCTTTCCAGCCATTTTTTGATAGAACCCATTTATATATAGAAGGTATGCCATTTTCTTCAGATGCATGACCCCACTCATATCGTTCAGTTAGTTCATCTTTATGAAGGAGAGTTGCAGTTTTGGGAACAGGAAATTCATAAAAATCCTCTGATGGCTCATAAAGTAAAAATGTAAGTAAATAGAATACCAGTCCAGCTCCTAACAGAGTAATCACGGAAATGGCAGGCCACTTCTTCTTTTTCTTCAATTTTTACACCTTCCTTTTTTGAGGTAAAAAAATATATAATCCCCTAGTCGTCCTGATGATAAATCATAAGCAACATCGCCTGTACTTGATGGGATTGTTCGTGCTTAATTTATAGACAAAGTGAAGATAGCAAACGATAAAACCCATATGTTTTTTAAACAAGAGAAATTACAAATCCATATAATGTGTGGAATGCGGATAGCGATTACTTTTTAAAAATCCAAGACTTGTATAAAAGCTATCTGCTTGCTCGGTGTCGGTATATAGTACCAATACATTAAAATGGTTTGTAGCCTCGAGTATTATTCTTTTCACTAAAAGACTGCCTAGACCTAATCTTCTATGTGTCTTCTTGACGTAAAACCTTCTTAATCTACCGATAGTAGGTGTAGAAGAGAAAGGATCGATATTCACGCCACCAATAGCAAGAAGTGTATTATCTTGATCGAAAACACCATATAAAGCCTCGCCTCGTTTATGAAATGTATTTGTTCCACTTTTATACTCATGTATTAATCGCTGGATAAAGTGGAAGCCCTCATTTCTACTCTGTAGCCATAAATCCTTACACTCTATAGTAAGTAGATTATTTATTTTCCTAATTACATATTCCACTATATTATCTCCTTTAACTAGGAGTTGCAGATGTACTTAATCTTTAAATGATAACCCTTCTTCTTCCAAGGAAGCCCTCAATACAGGTATGGATGCTGGACCGATTCCGTGTAATTTTAGTATTTCTTTTTCCGTGTAGCTGGATAGTTCCTCCAAAGTCTGAATGCCTTCATGAATTAACGCGTTTCTTGCAGGTGAACTGAGTTTGGAGAGGAAGCCACTTTTAGGTTTATTTTCTTTATTACAAGTAGGGCAGCTTCGGCAGTCACTACTCTTATAATACTGATGACCTTTTTTCGCATATCTTTAATATCTTTCCACCTGACAATATAATCCCTCCTACTAATGTCTACCTATATTAATGTATAGACTATCCTAGATATTCTGATTATATTCTAGCATAGGATTCTGATTTTTCTAATCTATTTTTATTAAAAAGTATCTATACTAGTAATATTTTTCTAGTTCAAGATTAGTACGCTAATGCGACTAAAAATGGTAGGATAGAAAGATAGATTTTTTTTAGTTTTGGAGGAAACACAAATGCAACAGGAAGTATACTTCTATCGATTTTTAGAACCAGTTTCGAAGGACTTAGCACATATTGCTAAACAATTAGAAAATAGTATCTTTACTAGTCCACGGGTGGTTTTGACCCACTCTAGAATATTTATTGAACATATCCTACAAAAGGTAATCGAAATCGAGAACCTTTCCCAAATTCGCAAGGGAATGCTTATGGAGCAAGTTAATCTATTGGATGAGCATGGCTATCTTACAGATGAAATCCGTGATGCACTTCATTATGTGAGAATGCAGGGGAATCAGGCTGCACATGATCCGAGGAAGTTCCGTTTTTCGGAGGCACTTCTATGTTGGGAGGCTATTTATACAATAGTGAAGTGGTTTGTTGAAGTGTATGGTTCTCATGATATCGAAGTTCCAGAGTATCATGATCCATCTCCACGAAAGCAGCAAAGCTTCGATATACAAGAATTGGTGTTTAAGCTTGATGCATTAGAGGAGAAACTGGCAGCAGCGATTACAAACCCACAAGAAGAAGTAGAGGTTGTTGCTACGTTGGAAAAAGAAATGACGGAAGAATTACCAGGAGATACTACCATTCGTACGATATCTTATAAAGGGCAATATCTAGATATACCGTATTTTCTTCGTGATGCATTTCTCCTTCCTCAGCGTTTTCCAAAGTCAGAGACCTTTTTAATTAGGTTAGGTGCTGAGCAGCATGGAAGAATCATGAGTGAATTACCTAATAATATAGAAGGGCTTGCAAGACATGTGAAGCGATTTTCTGAAAAAAATGAGGAACAATTTTTCGAGGAGTTAAAGCGGTTTATTGAGGAAGAAAGGATACGGAGAAGGATAGTCTTAGATAGACCTGGAGAGTTATTCTTCTTTTTCAAAACAGATTACATTGTTGTCACAGAAGAGCTATCGGCTATCCCTTTAACAGATGAATATTTCACCAGTATACCGAATCTATTAAGACAAATGCACGAGGACCAGATAGAGAAGGTCGGCCAGTTACCAATGGAATTGCTGATATTGGCAAAATATGACCGTGTAGGTGTTGGTACGGTGGAGAAGCTATTTCAACAATTAAAAGAAATGCAAACGAGAAAGTAATGAATTGGAGAAATGAACTTAGCCCCTCCAGACATGATAATTAGGATGATGGAATATATATCGTGTTAAGGAGGGGATTGTTATCGCTAAAAAAATTTTATTCTTTGGAGATCCTGGTATTGATGATTCATTAGCATTGATGTATAGCCTTATTGATCCTACCTATGAAATTGTAGGGGTAGTAACAAGCTATGGGAATGTGACGAAAGATCAAGCAACTGCGAACGCTGCTTATCTGCTACAATTGGCTGGAAAAACCAATGTGCCTGTAATTCCTGGTGCTGCCCAACCCGTTCAGCAGGATGAGGTGATGTTTTACCCTGAAATCCACGGAGAAGGAATTGGCCCAATCCGTCCTCCAACGAATATGCAGTATCAGATTTACCCATTTGATACTATCCGATTAATTATTGAACAATATGGAAATGAACTCATTATAGTCGATACGGGTCGTTCCACAACACTAGCGACTGCGTTTATTTTGTATCCTGACCATATGAGAATGGTTAACGCTTATTACATAATGGGTGGAGCATTCTTTTTTCCAGGAAATGTAACTGCGCTAGCGGAGGCAAACTTTTTTGGTGACCCGACCTCATCTAATTTTATTCTGAAATACGCCCCAATCTAACCATTACACCATTAAATGTCACGCAATATGCCATTCTTACTCCTGATTTAGTGGATGCTATTTCGCATAACAAGAAGAATATCTATGCGTTCATGCTAACACCAGTTTTTGAATATTATTATGAATTTTATAAAGAACAATATCCTGGTATCCCAGGTGCGCCAATACATGATCTATTAACGGTCATGCTCATTAAGACCCCAGATATAGTGGACTATATATACTATGATGCGAAAGTTATAGAAGACGTGGAAGCAAAAGGGATGTCCTATATTGATATTCGTCCAACAAGTCAAACAGGAAAGACTAGAATTGCGATCCATTTGCATTATGATAGATTTATTGAGGAATTTAGTAAAGTGATGTTACCAGAATGATGAATATACGTTTTTAAAGATACTAGCCTGAGGAAGCTGGTATCTTTTTTATTTTACATTACTTTTATTCCGTTTTTGGAGGAGAAAGAGGTAGGGAAGAAGAATAGTTAGAAGTAGAAATAATTTTCAAAAAAAACAGGAGGGATAAGATGGGAAGATTAATTCATTTTGAAATTCATGTCGATGAAATGGAGCGTGCTAAGCGTTTTTATGGTGAGGTGTTCGGCTGGAAGTTTGAGGATTGGTCGGATTATGCTGGCATGCCTTATTTCGGGACTGTTACGGGTGATGATAACGAGCTGGGGATTAATGGTGCCTTAATTAAACGCAATGGTCCATCTCCAGAACCTGGTCAAGCAATGAATGGCTATGCTTGTACGATAGGGGTAGAGGATTACGATCAGACAGAAGAGAAAATAGTGCAGCATGGAGGAATAGTAGCATTGCCAAAGCATGCCCTACCTGGAATGGCTTGGCAAGGTTATTATGTAGATACAGAGGGAAACACATTCGGAATTCATCAACCAGATAAGAATGCGAAATAGCTTGTTAATTAGGTAAAGAGATAGCATCTATGTAGAATATTGTTATATTAAAAAAATCAAGGAGCTTTTACTGTGTACGAGCTCCTTGATTATGTTCTTACTGGGACAGTTGTTCCTTCGTTATAGAAGCTACTTCCCGGTTGATGCGTTCTTTTTTTCCATGCATGAAATAATAGAGAATCGTGGTGATTAAAACAATTACTCCCATTATGACATAGAGATGCCGGTATCCTGTTAGTGGAATGATAAATCCGATGATATATGGTCCAAACCCAAGACCAGCATCGAGAAAGATGTAGTAGGTTGACGTTGCTAGTGCTACCCGATTAGATGGAACGACTTTTACAGCAATGGCCTGGGTGATGGATTGCATATTCCCAAATCCTAACCCCATCAGAATACTCGCAAGTAATAAGGTTACACTTCCATTCGTTACACTTAAAAGTAGTAATCCGCCGCCAAAAAGAAGGAATGCAGGATACATTACCGCATTTGCCCCTTTTGTATCCATTAGTCGTCCTGTGAAAGGACGTGATGCCAATATACTAGCTCCGTATACGACAAAGAAAATACTAGCGACTTCCACTAAATCAATTTCAATTGCGTAAAAATTAATGAATGACAGCACACTTGCATAACAGAACGAAGTGACAAGTATAACAAGCGCGATAGGAATTGCCTTTGGTTCTATAAAGCTAGAAAGCTTTAATCCATTAGAATTGGATTTAGTTGGAGAAGCTTTTACTTCTGGTATATGAATAAAGAAAGCAATGGCCATACTAATGATACCTAATACGAAACAAAAGCTAAATATAAGTTCAAAGCTAACATGTTGACTCATAAATATGCCGATGAAAGGGCCGATAGCTGTAGCTAGTGTAATACTTAAGCTATAGTAACCAATTCCTTCCCCTTTTCGTTCTTTCGGTATAATTTCAGCTACAATAGTACCTGTAGCAGTACTTGCCATTCCGAGGGCAATTCCATGTAATAAGCGCGTAATCATTAAAAAAGTAATCCCGAAATGGATGAAATATAGACAGGAAGTTAGGATGAACGCTAGCAAGCCGATAAATAGCATCCGCTTATTCCCAATGGTCGTAATTAAGCGACCGATAAATAGTCTTCCTATTAAGGTTCCAATGATAAAAATACCTGTAGCAAGTCCAGCCTGACTTTCCGAAGCATGGAACTGTTCAACTACATACACAGCCATCGTTACTAATAATAAATAAAATACTAAGTACAGAAAAAAGTTTGCTAATGAAATAATGATAAAATCTTTGGTCCATAATTTTGCTTTTATTTGATTCAAAATAAATCCCCTTACTTCATGATGTTTTGACGTATTTCTTGTAAAATACGAATGGTTTCCAGTTGTTCCTCTTCTGATATACCACTGAGAACTTCCTCTTCATATTGATCGATCGTAACACGGACTTCCTGATATACCTTTTGGCCCAGATTAGTAAGCTGCATGCGCTTTTCTCGCTTATCTTTGCTTGGCTGTTGCTCAACATACCCCAAATTTTCTAGGCTTGCCATCGTCCTAGTTACTGTTGGCTTTTCCACACCTTGATAGTGGGAAATCTCGACATTCGTTGCAGAGCCATGATGAAATAAATAGTATAAAATCGTCCACTGTGCTCGGTGAAGCTGGTGTTTATTAAGCTCTGTATTTAATCGATTTTCAAACGGTCGGTATAACATAATGAGCTGGTGAAAGAATTTTTGTGAAGTTTTAATCGTAACCCCTCCTCTTAAAAAAAATAGTTATCATGGATAACAGTTATCTAGGGTAACTATTATAGCACACTAGAAAGAGAGAGAAAATAAAAGGATTGCAGCTTTTCTATAAAAAACAGTCATCCGGGCATACTAAATCATATTGAATAGCGGGAGGGTAATAAATGAATAGAAATGGTATCGTATCGGTCTTTGCCCTCGGCGGCTTACATGAAGTGGGTAAAAATATGTACGCGATAGAATGTGGCGAGGATATTGTTGTTATCGATTGCGGAAATAAATTTCCAGATGAAAGCCTACTCGGTATCGATTTAATTATCCCAGATATTTCCTATCTTATAGAAAACAAAGATAGAGTACGTGCATTAATTGTTACACACGGGCATGAAGATCATATTGGTGGTATTCCTTACTTTTTGAAGAAAATAAATGTTCCTGTATATGCAACGCGCTTTACCCTTGGTCTTATTGAGATTAAATTAAAAGAACATCGCTTTCTTCGTGAGAGTGAATTACATGAGATCCATTCTGAATCCGAAATACAAATTGGCGACATGCGTATTAGCTTTTTTAAGGTGAATCATAGTATCCCAGATTGCCTTGGTATTGTATTTAGTACACCAGAAGGAAATATTGTACATACTGGTGACTTTAAGTTTGATTTGACTCCTGCCAATAATGAGCGCTCAGATCTTCACCGAATGGCTGAAATTGGCAACAAAGGGGTGTTATTACTATTATCGGAAAGCACCAATGCAGAGCGCAAAGGGTTTACCCCTTCTGAGCAAATGGTTGGAGATAATTTAGAAAGTATTTTTATGAAATGTAAGCAAAAGGTGATTGTATCTACTTTTGCGTCGAATGTTAGTAGAATTCAACAGGTTATCCATGCTTCAAAGAAAACAAGGCGTAAACTTGCGCTTCTCGGTAGGTCTATGGTTAATGTTGTCGGTGTAGCAATGGAGCGAGGTTATTTAGATGTGCCAAAAGGTATGCTAATCGATGCTCGTGATATTCATGATTTACCACCAGAGATGCTGACCATTCTATGTACCGGAAGCCAGGGGGAAGCAATGGCGGCCCTTAGCCGGCTATCTACAGGGAACTTTCGTGGTGTCGATATTTACCCGGAGGATACGGTTATTCTGGCAGCGGGACCTATCCCTGGTAATGAAAAGAATGTCACTACGATTGTGGATAACCTATATAAGCTAGGGGCACATGTCATTTACGGGTCTGGAAGTAGTTCTGGCATGCATGTGTCTGGTCATGGGTATCAGGAGGATCTTAAGCTCATGATTACACTAATGAAGCCGAAGTATTTTGTCCCGATTCACGGGGAGTACCGGATGCTCTATCACCACCAGCTTCTAGCCGAGTCAGTCGGAGTTGAGCCGGGAAATACCTTCATTCTAAAAAATGGAGATGTTGTGGATATCCAAAATTCGGAAGCTCGCAGTACACGAACCATTCCAGCTGGTAGCACGTATGTAGATGGAATTGATGTAGGGAATATGGAGTTTGTCCTACGTGATCGGAAGCAAATAGCAGAGGACGGGATGCTGATGATTATTCTTCCGATGAGTAAGGAGAATGCTAAAATGCTTGCCGATCCTGAAATTATCTCGCGAGGCTTTGTCGATAATAATTTCTCTGAACTAAGAAAACGAATGATCCGTATCATTCAAGAGACAGTAGATGAATTACATGCAGCAGATCGATACTCTTGGAATGTGAAAAAGAAGCAGATTAAGCGCCTCATCTCACAATATATTAAAGAACGGACGAAGAAGGAGCCAATGATTGTTCCCATTCTAATTGAGATTTAGAAGTTACTTTGGACTTGTTGTATCTAAGTGATATGATAGGTCCTTTTTTACGTAAGAATGGATGGTGAATCTTCAAAATTATACTAATGATAAAACAAAGTGGTAATATAGTGTGTGTGATGAACTATCCCACAGACAGAAGGGAGCAATTAAATTGGCAGAACGTGTTGGGATTATAGATATAGGGTCAAATACGATTAGACTGGTCATTTATGAACGACTAAATTCATGGCAGTATTTTGATGAGATAGAAAATATAAAGGTTACAGCTCGTCTTCGTTCTTACTTTGATGAGAATCATTCCTTAAATAGAGATGGAATTGCCCTATTGATCGCTACGTTAGAGGATTTTAATCAGCTATTAGTACATTATGAGGTGAACGAGTTTACTTGTGTAGCAACGGCATCGATTAGGCAAGCGGTAAATAAGAATGAAATACTAGCTATTGTAGAGAAGAAGACACAAATAGCTATCAAGCTATTAAGTGAATATGAAGAAGCCTTTTACGGATATAAAGCGGTAATTCATTCTATCCCAATTCAGAATGGAATTACCATTGATATTGGCGGTGGTAGTACCGAGGTGACTTATTTTGAAAATCAGAAGATGATCCATTTCCATAGTTTTCCTTTTGGAGCATTATCCTTAAAACTACAATTTGTTCAGGATGATATTCCGACAGAACAGGAAATAGAGGCAATAAGACAATATGTTAAGGAACAATTTCAAACATTCTCTTGGATTAAGAATAAAAATGTTCCAGTCATCGCGATAGGAGGAAGTGCTAGAAATGCGGGCCAGATTCATCAACGGTTTACAGATTATCCGTTAGAAGAAATGCATCAATATGAGATGGAAATAGAAGACTTGATAACGACGAAAGAAAGATTACTACCATTGACCTATATGGAGTTGCAAAAGACCGATGGATTATCCAAGGACAGGGCAGACACCATTTTACCAGCCTTTGAAGTGTTTGATACGATTTGTCATCTTTCTAATTCTACGAAATTTATCGTAAGCCGTCGTGGACTTCGAGATGGAATATTGTATGAGGGGTGGCTTGACCATGACCATCATAACTTGCCATTGTTAGATGCCAGTATAGAGAAGTTTCGTAAACATTTTTATATCGGGTCACAGGATGAACGACAACTAATTACGTTAGCTACCCGTTTTTATGAAGCAGTAAAGAAATTAGAAGGATTGGACCTGCATTTCTCAGAAGAGGATTATCATTTACTTATACTAGGTGGACGTATCTATAACCTAGGAAATCGAACAACATTGGAAACGAGTAGTAATACGTTTAACTTATTAGCGAATCGGACGCTACTTGGACTGTCTCATCGGGACCGAATTAAACTAGCATTAGTAGCATCCTTTAAAAGCAAAGGTACTTTTCAAAAGTATATCCAACCTTTTAAAGCTTGGTTCACTAAGGAGGAACAAACAAAGCTAAGTATTCTCGGTGCTATATTGAAAGTAGCGCAATGTTTAAATATATCCAATAACAATACGGTAGAGGATGTAGATATCATCCAGGAACAATCTGGTACATGGCTGTTGCAGATCAGTTGTAACGGATATTATCGACCGGAAGAATATCATGTGGAAAAACAGAAGAAGCATTTAGAAAAGCTATTAAAGCTCTCGATTACTACAAATTTTCTACTTTAGTAAAGTAACTTCTTATTGACTAATAATTAACAAAAAATTTACAATTTGTTTATAAAGGAGAGTCAGTAAATTGATATAATTTAGATATATGTGTCATAAAAGGAGATGTGCGAAATGGAAGTTGCAGAAAAGACGATCAACCTAGATAATCCTTCCTATTATAATAATCGAGAGTTGAGTTGGTTGAATTTTAATTATCGAGTATTAGAAGAAGCGTTAGATGACCAGAATGCACTTCTCGAAAGACTTAAATTTATGGCTATTTTTAGTTCTAACTTGGACGAGTTCTTTATGGTTCGTGTAGCAGGACTTCTAGACCAAGTAAAGGCTGGTTATAATCGTCCAGAAAATAAAGCGGGATTAACTCCTATGGAACAGCTAGAAGCAATTTCTAAGGTTTGTCATGGATTAATTTCTGAGCAGGATGAGACCTATTTAACGTTATTAACACCATTATTGGCTAAAGAACAGATCTCTTTTGTTTCTATTGAAGAATTGTCGAAAATGGAATTAGAATTTTTAGAACAACAGTTTAATGAGCATATTTTTCCTGTGCTAACACCAATGGCGGTTGATGCCTATCGACCATTTCCGATGCTGTTAAATAAGTCTCTTAACCTAGCTATCACCATTGTAGATAAGCAGAAGGATAAGATGGAAACGGAACGCTTAGCGATTGTACAAGTACCTTCTGTCATCGACCGTTACATTGAACTGCCCAATCAAAATGGCGTAAGATCTTTTGTCCTATTGGAACAAGTAATTTCGCATTTTATACATAAATTATTTGTTGGGTATCAGGTAATGTCGGTTACAGCATTTCGAATCACAAGAAATGCAGATTTGACTATACATGAAGATGGTGCTGAGGATTTATTACAGGAAATAGAAGAAGAGTTAAAGAAACGGAAACGTGGAGCAGCAGTCCGGCTAGAGGTTCAGGATCATGTTTATGACCAACAAGTTATTGATTATCTTATAGAAGAATTGGAGATTAATAAAAAAGATGTCTATTTCGTCAAGGCACCACTCGATTTAACATTTCTTTTTCCATTCTATAAGACGATTAAATCGACTCATGAGCATTTAACAGATCCATCTTATATTCCGCAGCCTCCCCAAGATTTACGCGGGGATAAGGAATTGTTCGAGGCTATTTTAGAAGAGGACCTTTTACTGCATCATCCATATGAGTCTTTTGAGCCGGTTGTAGATTTTGTTTCGCAAGCAGCGGACGACCCAGATGTATTAGCGATTAAGCAGACACTGTACCGTGTTAGTGGAAATTCTCCAATCATTAAAAGCTTAGAACGGGCTGCGGAGAATGGTAAGCAGGTTACGGTTTTAGTAGAATTAAAGGCTAGATTTGATGAAAAGAATAATGTGCAATGGGCAAAAGAATTAGAAAAGGCCGGTTGTCACGTGATCTATGGGATAACCCATCTAAAGACGCATAGTAAGATTACATTAATTGTTCGTCGCAAGAAAAATCAAATAGAACGATTTGTTCATCTTGGAACAGGGAACTATAACGATGCAACAGCAAGAACGTATACCGATCTTGGACTTCTTACGGCAAATGAGGAAATTGGTATTGATGCTACCAACTTTTTTAATTACTTAAGCGGATATATGGACAAGCCTGATTACCATCATTTAGTTATGTCACCATATGATATTCGAAAGAAATTTGTTCAATTAATTGATGAAGAGATTGCCTATCATAAGCAATTTGGTAATGGGCATATTATGGCAAAGATGAATTCCTTATCGGATAAAAATTTAAATAGAAAATTATATGAAGCATCCAATGCTGGGGTGAAGGTAGATTTAATTGTAAGAGGGATTTGTTGTCTCCGTCCTGGAATTGCCAATGTAAGTGAAAATATAAAAGTTCGTAGTATTGTTGGTCCATTTTTGGAACATACCCGAATTTATTATTTTCACCATAATGGGGAACAGAAGGTCTATTCATCCTCAGCAGATATGATGACGCGAAATATGGAAAAACGAATTGAGATATTATTCCCTATTTTAAAGAAGCATTTAAAACAACGGGTTTTAGATTGGATGTATCTCATGTTAGCAGATAATGTAAAAGCAAGAGAACAGGATTATACTGGGAAATATCATTATGTCGCACGGCGTGAAGATGAAGCAGAAATTAATAGTCAATTGGAGTTATGTGAACGTGCACGTAACTTCGAACATGTAAAGGACTCTAAACAAAACAAAGGTAAGTTCGATGTATTAAATTATTTTCCGTTTAAACAAATTAGTAAAATGTATCAAAAATCAAAGTAGCTGGGATAATGAGACCAGTTGCTCGTCCTGACAGGATGCTAAAGTCAGTTTCTTGGTGAATACCGAGAGCTGACTTTTCTTTTTAAGTAACTAGCTCGGTAACACACTTGTACTTAGTCTGGTCTAAAAGGTATAGTTTAGTAAAAGATAACATCAACAGGGGGAAATCGAATGTGGAATGTAACAAAAGAGGCAAGGGAAAGGTTTGAAAAGTGTAATTTGCTTCCTATTCATGAATCGGATGAGGAGTGGGAGACAGTCATACGTGAGGCGAAAGAGGAAGGGGAGGATCTCGCTGCTAGTTTAAGAGAGGAGTTGGAAGAAGTAAAGGAAGAATTGCTGGATATTCTTCCTAGTCGTTTTATTCCGTATGTCTTAGATGGAAGCTTAAACCAACCAACATTGCCGAAAGCGGTAAGAATGGATTATGTACAATGGATGCAAGAAGCGGATAAGGAATTTGAGGATATATTAGATGCCGCTTCTGAGAATACCGAGCAGGCTATTACATGTCTCTCTAATTCTGTCCAGTCGGTTCTAGAAGAAAGTCTGCATGATACGGCAATCGAACGAATAGTACGAGAAGGTGAAACAATTCATCTTTATTTGAATACAGATGGTGGTTTTTCGACGAAATCATTGATTCATCTGATATTTGAAGGAGTTAAAAGGGAAGTGTCTGACACATCTATCCAGGTGGAGCAATGGCTAATTTATTATGAGCTTCAGAAGAGAGGTGAAGGGTTTGCATTCCGTGCATTATTTGATTCCCCACAAGCAGAATGGACAATTACGATGGAGAATATGGAAGCGGAATACTATTATCGTCCAAAGGAATATAGACACTTGCGTGAAGAAGAACAGCTAGAAGAGATTACGCTATTAGAATATATTGCTATGCTGGATCAAGACCATTCGTATTGGTTCATCACACCTCATATAGAATGTAGCATTACCTCTCTATCTGAAGGAATGGCGATAGAGGGTGGGACGGTAGAAATAGAGAAAGAACAGGTAGTGGTAACGGTTGGCGGGAAGCAGTATACCTATGATAACGAAGCGATGAAAGGGTATATTTATACCGATAACGATGAAGAAATTTTGCATCGTTATGAAGAACCATTGCCATTTGATGAAATAGAAGCAGCTGCATTGGGCAGCGATCTAGAACGGCAAGTACAAGCCTGGAATACGATGTATGCGAATTCAGAAGCATTACAAGACGTAATCAATCATGTGTTAGCTAAAGTGAAGGTAACAGATGAAAACGAAATGATGATCGAAGTCTATGTGAATCATTTTTATCATGAAGGTATTTTAACAGAGGATGTTACGGCGTTATATCAAGATTTATTAGATAACTAGAAGGCAGAGTATAGGCAGGCGAATTCCAGTTTAAAGGGATAAAAAGGTCAAGAATTAAATCAATAGCATGGTAATGAGAACTCACGGCGCTGTTAAATTAACTAGGCTGTGAGTTTTTTATGCTTATTTTTCACCAATGTCAATCACCAAAATCTACATGTTGTTCCAATAATATTCTTTTCAAACTAATGGTTTGCCATAATGAATCAAAGAAGGAAAGGAAGGTGTTTACATTGTTAATGGTGAACAAAGTAGAGAAGTATTATGGGAAGAAAACGGCATTATCAAATGTTACCTTAGATATCCCTAAAGGAATTTGCTACGGGTTAGTCGGGCCAAACGGAGCTGGGAAATCCACATTAATGAAAATTATTGCTTCCGTTATTCAAGATTATAAAGGAACGGTTCAATTTACGAATGAAAAGATTCGTGTAGGGTATGTGCCACAAGATATTGCTCTTGAAGAGACATTATCCGCTCGAGATAATTTATATTTCTTTGGAGAGCTCTATGGTTTAAAAGGTAAAACGTTAAAAAATCGTACAAATGAAGTTTTAACGGAGATTGGACTAAAAGAGCGAGGGAAGGATAAGGTGCAGTCTTTCTCTGGAGGGATGAAACGTCGTCTAAATATTGGCTGTGGAATCATGCATAATCCCAATTTAATTATTATGGATGAGCCAACAGTAGGTGTTGACCCTCAATCGCGTAGATATATTTTTCAAATGATAGAACGGATGAAGAAGGCTGGTAGTACGATCATTTATGCTAGCCACTATATGGAAGAAATCGAGCACCTATGTGAGGTAGCAGGATTCATGGATCATGGGCGTATAGTGGAAAATGATCACATTGATACGATATTAAAAAAGCATGTAACCCCTTCTGTATATGTAAAAGGGAATAATTGTTTGCCTGAGGATATTAGTAAATATGGTTCCGTACAAAGCAAGGAGGACGGATACTTAGTCAGTTCGGATAATCCTATACTTGTCATGGAGAAGGTCTTAGCTTTTATAAAAGAGAACAAAACGGAGCTAGAACGTTTGGAATTAGTTAAGCCACGGTTGGAGGATGTATTTTTCTCCTTAACAGGCTCTAAGTTAAGAGATTAATAGGAAAGGGGATAAGGATATGAATGCTGTTGTAAAGTTGGAAATGAAGAAAAATCTTCAGGATCGGGGTCTATTATTCTGGGCGCTAATATTGCCAATCGTATTTACTGTACTATTTATTTCGGTATTTACTTCGGGAACAGAAGAAGTGGAAAGTAAGCAAGTGATTATTTCTATTGTTCCGGGATATACCGTGATGTTTGTATTCTTTATTATGATTTCCATGACGGAATCATTTATCAAAGATCGAAATATGGGAATGATAGCAAGGATTTCGAGTACACCACTATCACCATACTTGTATTTACTAGGCAAATGGATACCATACATGTATATTGTGAGTATACAGATAGCAATCTTACTATTGTTCGGAAAATTAGTATATGATGTCCCACTAGAGCAACCAGTACAATTAAGCATATTGGCTATTGCTTTAACCTTCATGGTGACAGGACTAGGACTTTTACTTGCTGTAGTGGTAAAGACAAATAATATGGGGATTGCCTTGACACAGGTTATCGCTTTAGGTGGAGCATTACTTGGAGGATTGTGGGTTCCGGTGGATATGATGCCAGACTTCTTACAAATACTAAGTCGTTTCTTACCACAATATTGGGCTCATCAAGCATTTCAGGATGCAATGACTGGTACACTGCAAATAGGGGAATTTATTCAGGCATCATTAATCTTAGTTGGAGTTGGGATAGTTGGATTTGTTATAGCGATTTTATGTTTCCCGATAGTATTAAAACGGGCAAAGGGGTAATCCATACAGGGGGATGTTAAGGTTGAAGGTCAACATTGATATTGATGATAAGCATAGCGAACCGTCCATCACGATACAGACAAATGAATGGTCGGAGGAGTTGGAGGAAATTGTAGCTCTCATAAAGGGGAAAAATGGTAGGCGATTGTTTGGGATAGAAGCGGACCAAACCGTTTTACTAGATCCAAAAGCAATTGATTTTGTATATGCTGAAAAAAGAAAGGTTTTTGCTTGTCTTGGAAAGAAGCATGTTGAAATTAGGATGAAGCTTTATGAAATAGAAGAGAATTTAGCTTCCTATAACTTTATGCGTTTTTCTAAATCCGTTATTGGCAACTTAAATCAAATTGAGCGGTTTGAATTATCCTTTAATGGGAATCTCTGTGTGTATTTTGAATCCGGAAATAAGGAGTATATTACGAGAAAGTATGTACTACCAATCAAGAATAGATTAAATATGGGAGGGAAATCGGATGATAATGGAAGGGATTAGGAGGAGTATTTATGGAATCGCCTTTGGTGGTATTATTACGTTTATTGCCATAACCATTGTTCATTTTACAGATACTAATACCTCCGTATCGCAAATA
Source organism: Ornithinibacillus proteolyticus (assembly GCF_039581225.1). NCBI lineage: Bacteria > Bacillati > Bacillota > Bacilli > Caryophanales > Bacillaceae > Ornithinibacillus > Ornithinibacillus proteolyticus. The sequence continues at coordinate 16,244 of NZ_JBCPXV010000049.1, forward strand.
TGGCTCTATATGCTCTGTACATTCGTGCTTGGAATCTATTTCGGATTGTCCTCCCTGATATTCAGTGACAATGGTTGGAGCATGTTAATACAAACCATCGTACATTTTTCGGTTTCGATTATTGTTTATTTAATCATTGCGTTGTCTGCTGGCTGGGTTCCGTTACGTTTATTTCCAATTCTATTGACCTCTTTCATATTCATAGGTATTTATACGTTGAATTGGACTGGATACTACCTGTATTTTAAAAAAGTTGAAAAATCGATGAATGCAAATTTGAAGAAAAATGAGTACAAGTAGACCATAGGAGAGCTTCCCTTTCCTTTTGGTTTTGAAGGATATGAAGGTAAAAACTCAACTGTAGGAAGTTTCTATACGTTGAGTTTTTTCTATTTGGTGAAAGTATTTCTTATGTTCATTACATATCAACTGGAAATCAATGCTATTAATAGCACAGTATTTCGTTTTGATATAAAATAACGGTAATAAATACGTAGAAATGGTGGTCATGTTGTTTAAAATCTTACTAATTGAAGATGATGTTACATTGTTTAAAGAAATCAAAGAACGTCTAGTACAGTGGTCCTATGATGTATATGGTATCCAGGATTTTAATGATATCATGCGTGATTACAGCGAGATAAAGCCTGATTTAGTCATTATTGATATTCAATTACCAAAGTTTGATGGGTTCCATTGGTGCCGAATGATTCGTTCTCACTCGAAGGTCCCTATTATTTTTCTGTCATCTCGAGATCACCCCACCGATATGATTATGTCCATGCAGCTGGGAGCGGATGACTTTGTACAAAAGCCGTTTCACTTTGATGTATTAATTGCAAAAATCCAGGCAGTATTAAGACGAGTATACAATTATAGCATGGAGCAACAGACCCAACTAAAAGTATGGAACAGTGCAACAGTGGATTACATAAAGGGCACCATCCAGAATAACCATGGTGAGGTTGAACTAACGAAAAATGAGATATATATTTTAAAAATATTGCTGGAGAATAGGAATCAAATTGTGAGTAGGGATGAACTGATAAGGCAACTGTGGGATGATGAACGATTTGTAAGTGATAATACGTTAACAGTAAATGTTAATCGGTTACGGAAGAGATTAGAAGAAATAGAGATGGGACAATATATAGAAACAAAGGTTGGGCAAGGATATATGGCTAAAGATAGGAACGAAATGGATGATTAAAAAATACTTACTTGAGAGAAGAAGTTGGATACTATTCTTTTGTTTGTTACAAGGATTGTTCCTTGTCATTGCTTATGTGGACACATCTATTCATGTTAGTTCTATTCTATATATTGTCTTTTTATCCTTTGTTCTCTTTCTATTGTTTCTGGTCATGCAATATGGCAGGGAAGTATTATTTTACAAACGGCTGAATGAATGGAATCCTAATGTTGATATTGAATTGATAGGGGAAGGAAATACGCCCTTTGAACAGATTGTAGAAAAAGCTATCAAACAGCAGATAGACACCACCAAGCAGGATTTGAACCAGCTAACTATAGATGTTGAACAGGAAAAGGATGAATTACTAACTTGGATTCATGAAGTAAAAACCCCCTTAACAACGATGAAATTAATGATAGAAAGAATGGAAGATAGGGCCTTAAGGGAGCAGTTGATGTATGAATGGCTTCGAATTCATCTATTATTGGATCAGCAACTGCACAAACGTCGTATCGCATCCATGGAGAACGATCTTTATATAGAGCAATTAGATTTAGAGAAATTAGTCATTCAAGAAATCCAATCATTAAAATCGTGGTGTTTTCAAAAAGGCGTTGGCTTTGAAGTAGAATTAGAGGTCACAGAAGTATTATCCGATGCCAAGTGGCTTCCTTTTATATTACGTCAGATTTTAACCAATGCAGTAAAGTATAGTGAGAATTCGGATATTATGGTACGTAGCTATGAACAACATGGAAGGACAGTAGTAGAAATCCAAGACGAAGGTCGTGGAATTGAAGCTAGAGATATTCCTCGTATATTCGAAAAAGGCTTTACCTCTACACGTGACCATAAAGACCAGAATGCAACTGGAATGGGCCTATACTTAACAAAAAAAGTAGCGATGCCCCTTAAGATACATATTCATGTACAATCCGAATATGGGCAAGGAACATTGTTTCAATTAACCTTTCCAAGAAAGAATGATTTTATTAAAATAACAAGCATGTGACAACAATGTCACATGCTTTGCTATTTTGTTAGATGATTCGAAGGAATATACTAGAATTTTTTATTATGATAATCCTATAAAGAAAGGATTGATATGGATGAGTATTTTAGAAGCGAAAAATATAGTAAAAACATACGGGAATAAATGGAATCGACAAGAGGTATTGAAAGGAATTGATTTGGATGTGGAGAAGGGGGAATTTGTCGGTATTATGGGGCCTTCCGGTTCTGGTAAAACGACCCTACTAAATGTTCTTTCATCTATTGACCGTGTCACACAAGGGTCGATTCGTGTAGAGGGCAAGGAATTTACGCGAATGAAGGATAAGGCACTAGCAGAATTTCGAAAACGTCATCTAGGCTTTGTCTTTCAAGATTATCATTTATTAGATACGTTAACGGTTAAAGAAAATATTATGTTACCATTAACCGTTAATAAGATTCCGAAAAAGGAAGCACAGCAAATGTTTGAACGGGTCACAAAGGAATTAGGTATATATGATATGAAGGATAAATATCCAAACCAAATTTCTGGTGGTCAGAAGCAGAGAACTTCAGCAGCTCGTGCCTTTGTTCATCAGCCTAGTATCATTTTCGCAGATGAACCGACCGGGGCACTCGATTCAAAATCGGCATCAGATTTATTGAATAAATTAAGTGATTTAAATGCGAAGCTAGAGGCTACCATTGTGATGGTTACCCATGATCCCTTAGCAGCTAGCTACTGTAGTCGTGTCATTTTTATAAAGGATGGTCAAGTGTTCACAAAATTAAGTCGTGGGGAAGAAAGTAGGCAGGATTTCTTTCAAGATATTATTAAGACACAAGGTGTGTTAGGTGGGGTACAGCATGAGCTTTAAATCTCTCATCTTTCGTAATTTACTAAAGAACATGAAAAACTATTATTTATATGTATTTGCACTTGTGTTTAGTGTATCGTTATATTTTGCTTTTGTTACCCTTCAATTTGACCCAGCAATGGATGCGGCTGAGGGATCTATTAAAGGAGAAGCAGCAATAAAGACTGCCTCTGTACTATTAATTGTTATTGTTACCGTCTTTCTCGTATACGCTAATAATCTATTTATTAAGCGAAGAGGAAAAGAAATTGGCTTATTCCAATTAGTGGGGATAACAAAGCGAAATGTTTTTTGGATTGTCGGATTAGAAAGTTTCGCCTTGTACTTTGGTTCGCTAGCTCTAGGAATATTTCTTGGCTTTTCTTCTTCTAAACTGATTATGATGATTCTACTCAAAACAATCGGTGTTGATGAAGTAGCACAGCTTCAATTCTCAACGGAAGCCCTGACGCAAACCTTGATTGTATTTGCCGCAATTTATATCGTTATGATGATTTTTAACGGTTGGTATATTAAACGGCAACGGATTTTATCGTTATTCCATACGACATCAACATCTGAAGAGAAAAAGCATAAAGTATCTTTTTGGGAAATTTTAGTAGGAATATTTGGGCTTTCGTTGATAATAGTAGGATATTATTTATCAACAAAGTTATTCGATGGGCAATTTACCATGATAAATCAGATGTTTATCGTTATGTTAGTTATTCTTGGGTCGGTTATTATCGGAACTTATTTCTTTTATAAGGGGTCTGTTCGCTTTCTATTTAATCTTATTCGGAAGAAGGAGAATGGCTACCTATCAGTCAACAAGGTTCTATCGTTATCTTCTATCATGTTTCGCATGAAGTCGAATTCGTTGTTATTAACCGTCATAACGACAGTATCAGCACTCGCTATTGGGTTACTATCTTTATCGTATATATCCTATTATTCGGCAGAAAAAACAGCGAAAGAAACGGTTGTGTATGACTTCTCGGTTCCAAATGAGGAGCATGCAGAGGAATTTACCACTTTATTAGAGGAAAGTCAGATTGATTATCATCAAACAACCATTAAGATGGTAGCTGCTAATGCAGATTTAAGCAATGTTGTCGATACGAATTTAGCAGAAATGAATACAATGGGCGATGATGGTCAAATACCAGTTATTATTGTATCAGATCATGATGTAGAAGGTTTAGATGTAAAGGAGAGTGAAGCAGCACTTATTGGGATTCATTCAGCTATCGAAACATTTATGTCCTTTGATACTGGTAATATGACGGTTTCTGGAAAAACAGCTTCGTATGATTTGAATTTAAACAAGGTGATGAAGGATAAATATGTTATCCCAACACGCGTTGGAGATGGAGGATTTCCTATTACGGTTGTGGATGATAAAGTCTTTCAACAATTAAGTGACGATATTGATCCTGAGATAGTGCCAGAATTTACCGTTTCCATAGGTATTGATATTGATAATAAGAGCGATATTGTAAAGGCGAATGAAATCTTTCAGTCTTCTGTTGGTGAGTGGGCAGGTCATGAGTCACTATTAGAGACCTTTAATAATCAGAAGCAGAATTTGGGATTAATTATGTTTGTGGTTGCTTTTCTAGGGTTAACCTTTTTAATTACTTCTGGCTGTATCCTTTATTTCAAACAAATGGATGAGGGCGAACAAGAAAAGTCAACCTATACGATTCTAAGAAAATTAGGCTTTACCAAAACAGATTTGCTAAATGGGATTAAGATAAAGCAACTGTTTAATTTTGGTATACCGCTACTAGTGGGACTAAGCCATAGCTACTTTGCAGTGAAATCAGGCTGGTTCTGGTTTGGTACGGAAATGTGGATTCCCATGATTATCGTAATGGTGCTTTATACATTACTTTACTCCATCTTTGGCATTCTTTCCGTTGTCTACTATAAGCGATTGATAAAAGAAGCTCTGTAAGCTATTTAAATAGGAGACTACCATGATTTGGTAGTCTCTCTTTTGTGCGCTTGGCAGCGCTCCGAACTTAAGGGTGAAAGTCCCAAACACGCCGTAGTGGCGGAAGTGTATAGCTGACAGGCAGTGCATGCTCGTGAGGGAATGTGCGGAGGGCTTGAAGGCAAA